>JAICEG010000363.1 GCA_025924295.1 Vicinamibacteria bacterium | reverse complement strand
TCGAAGGAGAACAGCTCCTCGATCACCACGGGCTGTTGCGAGGGCGACGGCGCCGGTTGTTGTGCGCCGACCAGTCCGGTGCTCCACAGGATCAGGGCGGCCCCGACCAGGAAGCGCCCGGCGCAAGCCGCGCGCGCAGATGTGCGGAGGCTCACGTCAGTCTCCGAGTCGCGCCTGCTCGACCGAGCGCAATGCGAGGCCCTCACGAATCTTGCTGCGCAGCTTCGCGATGTAGCGTTTCCGGATGTCCGGCTCGTAGCCACCAGCCTTGAAGGCGTCGTCCAGTTGGGCGTCGTTCAGTCGATTGATCAGCTCGCATGCCCAGACCACGTCGGCGGGACTCAGGCGTTCGAGGATGTCGCCGTGCAGGCCGCGGTAGTCGAGTTGAACCTTCGCGCCACTGATCTTCTTGATCAGGTTGAGCGCCTCGTAGTCATCGATGTCGTTCCGCGTGCCTCGGACGTATGGAAATCCGCGCGGCTTTCCAAGGGAGGATCCGACGTCCTGTACGACGTAGCGTCGCCTGGGTTCAGCCTTGCCATTGGCCAGAACGTAGACGCGGTTGTTGCTCGTCTTGAGGTCGTGGTTGTTCAGGAGCAGGTTGATCGCGACGAGCCCCTGCAGGGGCCTCGTCCCCGTGAAGGGGTTCTCCCGCCACGCCCATTCGCCATCGCTCTCGTGATCGGACTGCAGCCGGAACCGCGCCGGCTCGCCTTCGTATTTCCAGGTCCCCGTCAGCTGCCAGCTGGTGACATAGAAGGTTTGTGGCTGGTGGTAGCCAAGCGCCCACAGGATGCGCGAGAGCACGATCTCGGACTGGACTTCCTTGCCGACCTTGATGTCCCACTCGCGTCCGTCGGGGCCCGTGACGTCATAGCCGGGGCTGTAGCCCGTCTTGTCGACGGCCGTGACCGTGAAGACATCGTTCGCGCCTGGCGCCTCGGCTTCCCGGCTTCCGCCCCACAGGAGATTCCGCTGCGCGATGTCCTTGGGCTCGCTCCACAACTCCAGCAGTGTCACCTGTGGCTTCGGCTGCTGCACCTGGGCATTGCCGCTGAGCATCGGCCGCGTGCATGCCACGGTCAGGCACGCCATCACACAACAAGCGCCGAGTGAACGGGTCATGGTCGTTCCCTTCGTTAGCGAGCTGATGGCGTACTCTCTGTCGCCCGTTTGGGCTCTTCGGCGAGCGCCAGCGTGCCCGAGTCAATCGGTTTCCCGAGCCGCGACAGCGTCTGAAACTGCATCGCGTCCTTCCCGAGCTCGGCGAGCGTGAACGAGAAGTCCGTATCGAACCCGGCGGCGGTCAGCGCGCCCCGGTTGATGTTGCCCTTGCGCAGCTTCGCCGAACCTCCCTGGGTGAAGTAGTAGATCCCGTTCTGCGGCTTGATGCGCTCGTAGAAGTGTTCGTGTCCGGCGAACACGACGTCGACGCCGTACTTGATGAAGAGCGGCTCGACCTGTGAGCGCAGGTCGACCTCCGAGCCGTGCCGATCACCGGACGAATACAGCGGGTGGTGGAAGTAGGCGATCTTCCAGCGATCGGTGGAACGCGACAGCTGTTCTTCGAGCCATTTGAGCTGGGGCTGATCCATGTAGTTGCTGTCGAGCACGAAGAACCGCGCGTTTCCCTTCGTGTAGGTGTAATAGCGTTCGCCGTTCATGTTGAACAGCCTGTAGAAACGCTGCGTCGGATCGTCGTGATTGCCGAGCGACGCGTAGAAGGGCACCTTCGCATCGAGCAGCGCCTGATAGGGCTTCTCGAACTTGGCGACGAAATCCTGAGGGCGCTCACTCCCGTAGATGTTGTCTCCCAGCATGATCACGAACTCGAACGGGAAGACCGCGCGCGCCTTCGTCATCTGCGCCGCAATCTCGTACTGCGACCTCGTGCCCGTGCCGGTATCGCCGATGATTGCGAATCGTACCGAGTCGTCCTCGCGCGGAGGCATCACGCCACTCGACGGTGGCGGCGAAGTTGCGGTCTGCCGACTGGCCTGACTGAGACCGGGCTCGACGGAGTCCGCAGGCGTGGCGGTGACGCAGGTCAACCCGCCGATCGAGAGCAGGGCGGCAAGAAGTACGTGAGGCATCCGCATACGACTACCTGTTGCGTGTGGGATAAACCTTCGGCAGCACGTCGATGACCAGGTTGGCGTCGCGATCGCGCAGCAGAAAGTAGTGATCGACGAGGCGATACTCGAGTGCCTCCGGCAGCATCGGCAGTTTCATCAGCAGCTTGGCCGGAAGCGTGACGAGCGGAATCGTCGTGGGATAGACCTGGTTGACGGTCAGCTTCAGATTCGGCGGGATCTCCTCGAAGAGCGCCTTGCGATCCGCCGCGCTCCGTGACTTCCAGTCCTCGGCCAGGATCGTCCGGAGGTATTTCGACATCTCCGGGCCGAACACGTCGCCCGATTTCGCAGTCTGACGTGCGGCCGCAATTGCCTGACCGAGCGCCTTTTCGCGAGCGCTGATCTTGGCGGGATCCTTGGTCTCTTCGAGATCAGGGAGGTTGGCCGTGGCCTTGTCGCGAAGCTTCATGTAGTCGTTGACCCGCGCGCGAAAATCCACCATCTCCTGCGCAAACGGGTTGACTGGAGATTCCTGTGCCCCGGTACCGGCCGACATTGCCGTCACCGTCAGCGACGCCGTGAACGCGAGGACGAGCAGCATGCGCACCGGGCTTTCCTCCTGAGCCTCAACGAGGCCACAGTGAGCGCACGATTCAAGCGACATGCCACGCCAGATCAGCAGTTGGCTCACATAGGAGGCTGATCCTTTGAAATTCTTACCAGCAGCGGTCGGGCTTGTACAACGACTGGAGAGTCAGAAGGAGGGTCCGGTTCCCACGAGGATTCGGTAGCCCTCGGGGCCCCTTGCCAACTCGACACGTGCGATCGTGCGGCGATCGGTTCTCGCGCGGATGGCAATCCCGGGCGCCACACGCACCGAGTTGAGCGAGAGGCGTGACATCGCTGGCGCGGCGGTTCCGGCATCGATGAACGGGACGATGTCGAGGTAGCGATGGGCGCGCCAGCGGTACTCGGCGCTGATGACGAACAGCGCCTGGTCCTGGAATCGGTACGATCGCAGGCCCCTGATCGTGTCGCTGCCTCCGAGGTACTGCTGGAGATAAAAAGGGGTCGGGCGTGCGCTGTCGGTGAAGTCGCTCGACATGAGTCCCCGCAGTGCCAGCACACCACGCGGGTGAAACGGCTTCAAGTACCCGCGAACGTCGAGCGCGAGCCTCGTGAAATCGAGGTCCGGCGCACCGCCCGCCATGAACCTGCGCACGGCGATGCCGGCGAACGTGCCGTCCTGCGGCGCCGCCGGCTGCTGCCGCGTGTCGCGAACGAGGGCAGTGCCAAGCGTGAAGAATCGAGGCTGCGACACGCCGCCGGAGATTGCTGCCGCATCGAACCGATTTTCGAAGTTGACGAGCGTGGAATTCGTGCCGCTTCCTACATCCAGATCGAGGAGGCCACCGCGAACACTCATGCCGATCGTCGGGTTGAACTGCCGTTGCCAGACGCCCTCGACCGACACGCCGGACAGCGAGTAGTCCGCACGGTTGTCAACACGCGAAGCGATGCCGCTTCCGTAGTAGACGTGCTGCGGGTAGTGCCGATATCGGGCTTCGACGTAGAGGGCTGAACCGGGCCGCTTGAGCGTGGTGTCGTTGAACAGCGAACCAGGCCTTCGGTCGGCAGTATCGAGTTCAACCGTCGACGAGCGCGCGTTCAGGAAGCCGAGCGCTGCAGCGTACTCCTGGTAACGGCGAAACGACACCCTCCCGTCGACCTGGAAGCCGATGCCGCGAGGGAATGCGTTCAGGTGCTTGTAGCCGAGGCCGCCCGCAAAGCCCGAGCCCGAAATGACAGAGCCGGCGGTCACAGAAACGCCGCGTTCGCGATCGCCGGTGGAGTCCTCGAGCGATCGCACGCGCCGTTCGATCCAGCGCTTGATGCCTGCTGAGGCCTGCTCCCGGGGGGGCTCCTTGATCTCGTCCGGCGCCGTTGCGATCGGGTCTGGTCGGACCTGGGCGAACAACGACGCCGGGACGAGCGTGATCGACGAGGCCAGCATCAGTGCGACGTTGATGCGGCCTCGTCGAGGTGTCATATGTCCTCGTCACGCCTACCGCGCCGGGCAGGCACCCAGGACCTTGACGTCGTCGACATCGATCTTGCGAGCGATGATGTCGACATCGCCTTCACCACGCGCCGCGCCGCCCAACCATGAGGTTGGCACGCGCGCCTTTTCGGTCTTGCCATCAAGCTTCAACTTGATGTCGGTGAAGTCGCCATCCCTGTCGAATTCGACTTCACCCTTCTCGAAATCACCAAGGTCGCCCTTGATCTCGATCATCTGGCCGACGTATTTGGACAGATCCTCATCGTCGTCGAGCCAGTAGAAGACACGGTCCGCAAGCTGTCCGCTGCGGAGACCGCTCGGATTGCTCAACATGATGTCGCCGCGGGTCCAGACCATCATTCGTTCGGCTGCCCCGGGTGATGCCCGTCCCGCGCAGCCGCGAATCGTGATGTCATCGTTGTCGACCACCACGGTTGACTGCTGGCCTGCCGCGGCAATCGTCGCCACGGATAACGAGGCCGCGGCGAGCCATGTCGTCAGTCCTCGGGAAAATATCTGCGTCATAGTGGCCTCCCTCAACTGACTCTGACCGGCGAGTCAAGACGCACGCGGACGATCGAGCCGGCTGGCAGGGTGATGTCCTTGCCGTCTGTTGCTGCAATCGCGCCGCCTGCACCAATCACCGCGCCGAGGACCGCGCCCTTGACGCCGCCGATGATGCCGCCGACGATGCCGCCCACTCCGGCTCCGACGCCTGCGACAGTGCCTTCCTCTCGGATACCTCCACTCTCAAAGATCTCAGTTGCCGATCCGCGGATATCACGCTCTCGTCCGTTCACGCTGAGTCGATCGAAGGTCAGCGTCAGCGAGCCATCCCGATCCACGCGTCCCGCCTTGTCCACATCGCTGACGACACCGCGAATCACTGAGCCCGCGGGGACGAGAACACGACCGTTCTGCACCAGGTCAACGACCGTGGTGGTCTCGAATCGCTGTTCGACTTCGGCCGTCTCGGAACTCAGCGTGCTTCGCAGTCTGACGTCAACCTCCTGCCCGGCCGGAATCGTCCCGGGTGTGGATTCGTTGAC
>JAICEG010000362.1 GCA_025924295.1 Vicinamibacteria bacterium | reverse complement strand
GGCTCGTGTCCTGCTGAGAAGCCTCGGACAGGAGCGGCCGGCGTGATTCGAATCGGTGTGATTGGGTACGGATACTGGGGCCCCAATCTGGTCAGGAACTTCGCCGAACTCGCCTCGGCCAGGGTCACCGTCGTGTGCGATCGCCGACCCGAACGACTCGCGTTGGCGGCGCGTCGTTATCCAGGTGTTCGGACCACAAAGGATCCGGTCGAACTGATCAAGGACCCGTCGGTCGATGCCGTCGTCATTGCGACCCCGGTGTTCCATCACTTCGAGCTGGCGATGCTCGCGATCCACGAGGGCAAGCACGTGCTCGTGGAGAAGCCGATTGCGTCCTCGTCGGAGCAGGCCTCGCAGATGATCGAGGAAGCGGCGCGCCGCCGGGTCGTCCTGATGGTCGATCACACCTTCGTCTACACGAGCGCGGTTCGCGCGATGCGCGACCTGGTGACGAAGGGGGACCTGGGCGACATCTACTACTACGATTCGGTGCGGATCAACCTGGGCCTCTTTCAGCACGACGTCAACGTGCTGTGGGATCTGGCGGTCCACGATCTCTCGATCATGGACTACGTTCTCCAGAAACAACCCGCCGCCGTCTCGGCCACTGGACTCGCACACGTGCCAGGCGAGCCCGAGAACATCGCCTACATGACGATGTTCTTCGACAGCCCGCTGATTGGACACATTCACGTCAACTGGCTCGCGCCGGTGAAAGTGCGGCGCACCCTGCTGGGCGGCAGCCGCCGCATGGTTGTGTTCGACGACCTCGAAGCGAGCGAGAAACTCAGGGTCTACGACAAGGGCATTTCGGTGAATCCGAGTCCCGAGAACGTGTATCAGTTGCTCGTCGGCTATCGGACGGGCGACATGTGGGCCCCCCAAATAGACCTGACCGAAGCGCTCAGCGTGGAGGCGGCACACTTCGCCGAGTGTGTCGCGCGCGGCGGCACGCCGATCACCGACGGTGAATCCGGTCTTCGCGTCGTGCGTCTCCTCGAGGCCGCGACCGAGTCGATGGTGGAACGCGGGCGGCTCGTCAGCCTCAATCGTGCAGTGGTGACATGATTCCTTACGCAGATCTGAAGGCACAGTACCGGGCGCTCAAGCCCGAGATCGATCGCGCCATTCAACATGTGCTCGACGAGTCGACCTACATACTCGGTCCCGCCGTGTCGGCGTTCGAGCGCGACTTCGCCGCGTTCTGCAACACCACCGAAGCCATCGGGGTGAACAGCGGCACGAGCGCCCTCCACCTGGCACTGCTGGCGGCTGGCGTCCGGCCTGGCGACGAAGTCATCACGGTACCGTTCACGTTTGTCGCCACGGTCGCGTCGATCGAATACGCCGGCGCAAAGCCCGTGCTCGTCGACGTCGAGCCCGACTACTGGACGATGGATCCGGCGCGAGTCGAGGCGGCCATTACGCCACGGACCAGGGCGATCGTCCCGGTTCATCTCTACGGACAACCCGCTGACATGGATCCGATTCTCGCGATCGCGGAGAAGCACGGGCTGCCGGTGATCGAAGACGCCTGTCAGGCGCATGGATCGGAATACCGGGGGCGCCGTTGCGGGTCGATGGGTCGATTGGGTTGCTTCAGCTTTTACCCGGGGAAGAATCTCGGCGCGTACGGCGAAGGCGGCGCGGTCGTCACCAGTGATTCGGCCCTGGCCGCGAAGATTCGGCTGCTTCGGGCCTGGGGTGAGGAAGTCCGCTACGAGCACAAGTACCGCGCCTTCAACTACCGGATGGACGGCATCCAGGGCGCAGTCCTCGGCGTGAAGCTCAAACACCTCGAGGCATGGACGACCGCGCGTCGAAGCCGGGCCGCGGTGTACGCGGATCGTCTGCGTGACACGCCTGCCATGCTGCCCTTCGAAAGGGCCGGGGTACGACACGTCTACCATGCGTACGTCGTCAGGCTGAAGGAGCGCGATGTGTGGCGAGCCCGGCTTGGCGAGGCGGGTGTGCAGACGGGCGTGCACTACCCGATTCCCGTGCACCTGCAGCCGGCCTACCGTGACCTCGGCTACGACGTTGGTGCATTTCCGGTCGCAGAACAGGCGGCAAAGGAAGTGTTGTCGCTGCCGATGTTTCCCGAGCTGACGGATGAGCAGATCGACACCATTGCCGCGCTCTTCCGGGCCGGTGTTGTCGCAGAAGTCCGCGGCTGACGTTCTCACTACTATGGATTCGACGCAGAGCTCGCGGATCGTGCCCGCGGTGCACGGTCGGCGGCTGGTCGCACCGGACCCGCCAGACGAGGTCGCGCTGGCGGACCGCCTGCGTCGTGAGCGCTCGCATGCCGAGCTCCTGGCTCTCGCCGCGCAGCACGCACACGGACTGAGTGATGATGATGTACGCATGCGTCGCGCGGTGTGGCGGGCACTGGCGCGGCGATTTGGTGATGGCGTCCGGATCGGTCGCGGGGCGATTGCGACGCATCCCGAAACCTTCGAGATCGGCAACGGTGTTTTCATCGGCGAGCAGGTCTTCATCCAGGGGCGGTTTGACGGTCGTTGCGTCATCGGCGATCACTCGTGGATCGGTCCGCAAAGCTACTTCGATGCCCGGGATCTCGTCATCGAGGAGTACGTCGGCTGGGGACCGGGCGCGAAAGTATTAGGGTCGACACACACTGGTGTGCCGACAGACGTGCCCATCATTCAAACCGACCTCGAAATACGCCCCGTGAGGATTGGTGCCTGGGCTGATGTCGGCGTCAACGCCGTCATTCTTCCCGGTGTGACGGTAGGAAAGGGCGCGATCGTCGGAGCAGGCGCCGTGGTTTCACACGATGTGCCTGCATTTGCCGTCGTCGCCGGGGTTCCAGCCAAGTTGCTGCGTTGGCGTGAAGGGTACGGCGACACCCGTTAGGAGAGTCTTCCGATGAGGGACGTGGGGAAATTCCATGTCGAGTGAACGCTCGACAGTCATAGTGACCGGCGGCGCGGGCTTCATAGGCTCCGAGTTGGTCAGGCAACTTGCGGCGAGGGGTGACCGGGTCGTCATCGTGGACAACCTGGTCAACGGCAAGCGCGAGAACGTTGCCGATTGTCTCTCGCCACACGTCACGTTGATGGTGGTGGACATCCGGGACATCGATGCCCTGATGCCGCACCTGCGGACGGCGCGAGCCGTGTACCACCTCGCCTGCCTTGGCGTGCGCCACTCGGTGCATTCGCCCCACGAGAACCATGACGTCAACGCCACTGCGACGCTGGGCCTGCTGGCGGCGTGCCGGCACGCTGATGTGCCGAGGTTCGTGTACGTGTCCAGTTCCGAGGTCTACGGCGGCGTGCGCTGGGCGCCCACCATTCGGTGGGAGCAGATGACCGAGGACCATCCCGCGTTCCCGTGCACGGTCTACGGCGGCTCGAAGCTGGCCGGCGAATGTTACGCGCGTGCGTACTATCGCACCTACGGCTACCCCACTGTCGTCGTCCGCCCGTTCAACGCCTACGGTCCACGGTCTCATCACGAGGGTGACAGCGGCGAAGTCATTCCGAAATTCCTGCTTCGCTGTCTCGCCGGGCGGCCGATGGTGGTCTTTGGCGACGGCACCCAGTCGCGAGACTT
Organism: Vicinamibacteria bacterium; assembly: GCA_025924295.1. Lineage (GTDB taxonomy): Bacteria > Acidobacteriota > Vicinamibacteria > Vicinamibacterales > UBA2999 > Gp6-AA40. The sequence goes on along the minus strand of JAICEG010000362.1, from coordinate 1,613 downwards.
CACGTTCGTCACTGACACGGCGCACGGCATTCTGCTTGCCGGCGAGCAGCCTCAGGCGGTTGGTGAAACGATCAATGTGGGCAGCGGCCAGGAAGTGACGATCAACGAGCTGACACAACTGGTGACCCTCGAGGTCGGTCGGCCGAACGCAGAGGTGATTCACGATCGGCCTCGTCCGGGCGATGTGCCGCGACTCGTTGCCGATGTGTCTCGGGCAAAGTCGATGCTGGGATACGAGCCGCGCGTGACGCTGTCGGAGGGGTTGCAGCGCCTGCTGCAGTGGTATCGCGACAGCGGCGTGCCGCCCGAGCAGTTGCTGGAGCAGGAGATCCTGCACAACTGGGTGTCGACATCCGGCGTGGCGTGAGCGAGACCATCAGCATGATTCCGGTCGCGCGCCCCTGGCTCGGCGAGCAGGAGGCCGAGGCCGCGCGGCGCGCGATCCTGTCCGGGTGGGTGACGCAGGGTCCCGAAGTCGCCGCATTCGAGCAGGAGTTCGCGGCGTCGATGGGCGCCCCGCACGCGTGCGCGGTCTCGAGTTGCACGACCGCCCTGCACCTGGCGCTCGTCGCGTGCGGCGTCGCGGCAGGCGACGAGGTCGTGACGGTCAGTCACTCCTTCATTGCCACCGCCAACGTGGTGCGCTATTGCGGCGCGACGCCGGTGTTCGTCGACGTGCAGCCGGACACCTTCAACATCGATCCGGCGCTCGTCAAAGATGCGATGGGCCCGCGCACGAAGGCAATCCTGGTGGTCCACCAGTTCGGGATGCCATGCGACCTCCCGGCGATTCTGGAGATCGGCCGCCGGCGGGCGATTCCTGTGGTCGAGGACGCGGCGTGCGCGGTCGGAAGCGAGATCGACTGGAACGGGCGCTGGGAACGAATCGGCCGTCCGCACGGGCTCGTCGCCTGTTTCTCGTTTCATCCACGCAAACTGTTGTCGACCGGTGACGGCGGGATGCTGACCACCGCCGATTCGGCGCTCGATCAGCAGTTCCGGCTCCTGCGTCATCACGGCATGAATGTCTCGGACGCCGTGAGACACACCGCATCGAAGGTGATCCAGGAGGAGTATCCGGTGCTGGGTTACAACTACCGGATGACCGACATCCAGGCCGCGATCGGGCGTGAACAGTTGAAGCGCCTGCCGGCGATCGTGTCGCGCCGGCGCACGCTTGCCGCCCGTTATCAGGAAGGACTTGCCGGTGTCGACGGATTGCGGGTGCCGCCCGAACCCGAGTGGGCGCGCACGAACTGGCAGAGCTACGCCGTGCACGTCGTCGCCGGACGCCAGCGTCAGATCATGCAGGCACTTCTCGATGCGGGAATCGCGACCCGTCGCGGGGCGATGAACGCACATCGGGAAGGCGCGTACCCAGCGGGCACCTGGCGAGCGCCGGGTCCGCTGCGGCGGAGCGAGGAGGCGCAGGACTCCGCGATCGTCCTGCCGCTCTTCCATCAGCTGACGGAGTCGGATCAGGACAGGGTGATTGCCGAGGTCAGGCGGGTCGTGGGAGGCCGATCCTGATATCGATCGTGACGCCGGCGTTCAACGAGGCGTCGAACCTGCCCGCGCTCTACGACCGACTCGAGCCGATCCTTCGGCAGGTC
>JAICEG010000361.1 GCA_025924295.1 Vicinamibacteria bacterium | reverse complement strand
TCCGCCACTGGGCGATCGGGTTCATGGTTGCCTCCGTCAGAAGGGACGTGGCCCTGGGTTGGGGTTGGGATTCGGGTTCGGGTTTGGATTGGGAAAGCGGCCGCTGCCATAGATTTGCGCGAGTGCCTGCGCAGCCGAGCGGCGCACCTCGAGGTTGCCATCCTTCAGCGCCGCGGTGAGGGCATCGACGGCCTTGGGGTTCTGGATGCGTCCGAGAGCCCAGATCGCCTGCTTGCGGACATCCTGATCGGTGTCACGCATTGCCGCGATGAGCCCGTCGACCGACTGTTCCGACCGGATGCGGCCGAGCGCCCAGGCGGCCTGCTTCCGTACCTCCGCGTCGCTGTCCTTGAGCGCATCCACGAGCGCGGTGATCGTCGCGGCCGGCACGGTCTGCGCATCGAGACGCATTCCTGCGAGCGACGCGATCAGGAGCGTGACTGCTAATATTTTGGCACTTGCACGCATGGGTTGTCCTTTCACGCCAACGGCGCGTCTGTGACTCTTACTGTCGTCCGGAGATCTGACCGATGGCGAACGCCGCCTGCTCGCGAACGTCTGCGACCGAGTCGCGCAGAGCCGCCGTCAGCGAGGCAAGTGCCTTGGGATCGCGGATGTGACCAAGCGCGAACGCCGCCTGCTCGCGGACATCCGCATCCGCGTCCTTGAGAGCCGCCATGAGTGGGTCGACGGCGCGCCCGTTCCGAGTCTGACCCAGCCCGAAGGCTGCCTGCTCGCGCACGTCGGGGGAGGTATCTTTCAACGCCTCGATCAGAGGGTCGACCGCATCTGCGCTGCGCAAGTGGCCAAGCGCGAACGCGGCTTGCTCTCGCACGTCGGGCGAGGAGTCCTTGAGCGCTTTCAGCAGAGCGGGAAGCGCCTCGGGGCTGCGCGACCTGCCGAGCAGGTGCACGGCCTGCTCCCGGACATCCGCCGACGCATCATCGATCATCGCCGCCACGGCAGTCATTGCGCGTGCGTCACCGGACCGCGCGAGAGCAAAAACAGCCTGCTCACGCACGTCGGCGTTGCTGTCCTTGAGCAGCGGCAACAGCGCGGTCACGATCCGGGGGTCGCGCATTCTGCCGAGTGTGACGACGACCATCTCGCGCACGTCCGGATCGGAATCAGTGAGGGCTCCGATCAGCGCCTCGATCGTCTTGGGGTCTCCCGCGACACCCGCCTGACTGGTTTGACCGGCGAGAGCCGCTGCGACCTGCTGTCCGATCTGATGGCCAAGTGTCTCGCCGAGGACCGAGCCGATTTGACTGGCATCGATCTGCGCGACGGCCTCGTACGGAAGCTGGGGCGACGGTTCGGGAGCGGGAACCGGTGACGGTGCCGGCGACGGTGCTGGTGATGCTGCCGGCCTCGACGTGACCGACGGTCGTGGCGCTGCCGGCAGGGCCGCCTGCGATGCTGACGGCTGTCCGGTCTCCGCCGTGGTGATGGACGTCGCGGGAGCAACCATGGCCACGTTCGTCGCATCGGCATGAGGCGACGCGTTGATGAACTCGACCGCTCCGACAGGCAAGGTGACCATCATCACCACGCCCAGTGATGCCAGGCGAGTATGAAGCGCTGACGAGCGACGGATCGCGGGGTTCAGAATTGCCAGGAGACGACCCTCGAGCTGTGACGGCCGTGCCATCGCGAGTGCGGCAATCGCGGGCACACGATTGCCCCGCACCGTCTGCGCGATATCCAGCAAGTGCGCCGCGTAGTCAGCGCCCTTCTCACCGGCTGCCAGCACGAAGTCGTCGCACGCGCGTTCGCGCTCGACGCGGAGCCGGCGTGCCGCGAGCCACACGATCGGGTTGAACCAGTACACCGCGCAGACGATCTGCGCGACAGCCTGCGTCAGGCAATCGCGACGTTTGATATGGGCGAGCTCGTGCAGTACCACGACGCGACGACGCTCGTCGGACCATTCACTGGCACTCGGTGGCACGACGATCAGCGGGTGCCAGACGCCGCAGACCATGGGCATGGCGATCGCCTTGGACTCGACGATTGTGATTTCACCGGCAATCTCGAAGACCTCTGCGAGCGTCTGAGCCTCTTCCACCCAGGGCGCGTGTACGGGGGTGGCCGAGCGCCGGAGCAACCAGGCGCCGACAGCTCCGCTGAAGGTGTACGCGAGGACTGCCAGGGTTCCGACGGCCCACAGGAGTCCCAGCACGAACGCCGAATCGAGCGCTGACGCAGTGACTGGAGTCGATGCACTCACCGGTGTCGTGATGGTGATCTCGGGCACATCGATCGACATTTCGGGAGCGGCCACTTCAAGGCCACCTGACGGTGATTCCACCGTGAGGATCGACGGTGATGACGCGATACTCCAGGGGATCGTCACCGGCCAGCGCGGGCCGAAGCTGCTGAGTGCCGACGCCAGTATCGCGCCCGCAATCGCGCAGCTCCACACGAAGTGGCGGGTGGCGGCGGAGGTGCGCCGCATCATCGACGTCAGGGCCCACGCCGCGCACAGCACCACGCTGGCGCGCACGCAGGACTCGATGATGACGACCATCATGTCGGCCAACATGTCAGGCTCCTTCTTTACGGGCGCGTTTGATCGCGACAGATAAACGATCCCAGTCGGCGTTGGAAAGACGACCGGAATCTTCGTCGAGGAGGGCAGCGATCGCCTGGCTGGTCGAGCCCTCGAAAAAGGTGTTCAGCAGATGCCGGAGTGCCGAGCGCTTGGCGGCGTCGCGCGCCACCGTCGGCAGGTACACGTATCGGGTGCCGTCCTGCTCATGGCGCACGTGCCCTTTGTCCTCGAGGATGCGGAGCAGCGTCCGTACGGCGGAGTAGCTGGGCGCCGCCGGCATCGCCTCCTGCACCTCCGCCGCGGTTGCGCGGCCGGCCTTGTACAGCACGTCGAGGATCTGGCGCTCTCGGCGGCTCAAATCAGGGGGCGAAGCGGTCTTTGCCATCGGTGCCAAAAAATTAGCATCAACGCTGGCGGTTGTCAACAGGTGCCATGGAATAGGTATAGAGCCCCTGCAGTACGCGGCCTATAATTCGACCGTCCTTCCGGTTTCGTGCTGGTCCTGGCGGCGTTGAAAGGAGATCGCAATGACTCGACGGCTGCTGATGGCGACCACTGTCCTCTTCGGTCTTCTGATACCTGCGCTGGCGTCGCCGCAGGCGCCGCCATCCGCCTCGAACAGTGCCGGGCGCGCGAGCTCAACACCGCGAACGCCGTGGGGAGATCCGGACTTTGCCGGCGTGTGGTCGAGCGATGACATGCGCGGGATCCCGCGCGAGAGACCCGACGAGTTCGGGACCAGACGATTGCTCAACGACGAGGAATTCGCCAAACGAGTCGAGCGCGACAACCAGACGCGAACGACCGAGAGCAATCGCGTCGGCGCGTTTCGAAATGACGTCGGCACGCGTACGTTCCGTCAGACGTCGCTCGTGGTCGATCCACCGGACGGCAAGATTCCGGCCCTGACCGCGGCGGGTCAAAGCCGCAACCGCACCCGCAATCGCGGCAGCTTCGGTGACGGTCCGTTCGACACGCCACAGGACTTCACGCTGTACGACCGCTGCATCACGCGCGGTGTCGTGGGCTCGCTGGGCCCGGCGATCTACGGCAATGGCGTGACGATCGTGCAGTCACCGGGTATGGTGGCGATCAGCTACGAGATGGTCCACGACACGCGGCTCATTCCGCTCGACGGCCGGCCGCATCTCGCGGCGGGAATGCAGCAGTACATGGGAACGGCCCGCGGACGCTGGGAAGGCGAGACGCTCGTGATCGAAACGAACGGGTTCACGGACAAGACCGCGATCTCGGGCGTGCGTCACAGTGCGGCGTTGCGGCTGACCGAGCGCATTTCTCGCGTGGACGATCTGACACTCGACTACCAGGTCACGATCGACGACCCGGAGACCTACACGAAGCCCTGGACGATGGTGCTCCAGCTGACGCAACCACCGGGCTTCCAGATGTTCGCGTATGAGTGTCACGAAGGGAATCTCGGTCTGCGCAACATTCTCAGCGCGGAGCGCGCGGAAGATACCGCCGTGGCCGACGATCTGAAGAAAGGGATCATCCGGCCAAGGCGTCCGCCGCAGGGCGGCGACAGCGAAAACTGATGACACGCCGGACGAGTCGCTTTCAGTAATCAGGTTCCCCAATAGGGCTTGATTCGCTCGACCCGTGGGAGTAGGGTGTGCCCACCTAATCGACAAGCGAGAGGCGCGCGCTTCGTGGCGCGAATTTTCGAACACGTTAGACATATCCAGCACAGGGTAGTGAAGGAGCAAGCCATTCGCGTGACCTAGTTCGGGCAGAACCCCAACCAACTGAGAGGTGGCATATGCACGCAGGCGTGAAGGCGCTGGCGGTAGCGGCGTTGATCATCCTCATCCCCTCCGTGGCCCGGGCACAGGCAGTAATCGCAGGGTCGGTCAGAGACACCTCGGGTGCCGTACTTCCCGGCGTCACCGTTGAAGCCAGCAGTCCAGCGCTGATTGAGAAGGTCCGCACCGCCATCAGTGACGGCAGCGGGCAGTACCGGATCGAAGACCTTCGGCCCGGCATCTACAAGGTCAGCTTCTCATTGCCCGGGTTCAGCACCTTCGAGCGTGAAGGTGTCGAGCTGACCGGGTCGTTCACCGCCACCATCAACGCGGAGATGCGCGTCGGCGCTCTCGAAGAAACGGTCACGGTCACGGGCGAGAGCCCCATCGTCGACGTGCAGAGCGCGCGCCGACAGACGGTATTGAGCAACGACGTCCTCAAGGCGATCCCGACGGTTCGCAGCTACAACGCGCTCGTCGTCGTGGTGCCTGGCGTCGTGACCAATACAAACGACGTCGCCACTGGTACAGCGACGACACAGTTTCCAATTCATGGCGGCCGCAACAACGAAGGCCGCATGACGATCGACGGCCTCAACGTCGGGAATCCTCCGGGCGGCAACCAGCCACCAGGCTTCTCCGTCGACGTTGGCAACTCGGAAGAGATTTCCTTTACGACGTCGGGCGGGCTCGGTGAATCCGAGACGGCGGGCCTGGTCATGAACGTCGTGCCGAAGACTGGTGGAAACACCATCCACGGGTCCGCGTTCTACAGCGGCAGCGGCAAGAACCTGCAGGCCGACAATACCGAAGGTATCCCGGGCATTGCGGCGCCGACGCCGCTCACGAAGATCTACGACGTGAATGGGGCCATCGGTGGCCCGATTCTGCGAGACAAGCTCTGGT
>JAICEG010000360.1 GCA_025924295.1 Vicinamibacteria bacterium | reverse complement strand
TCGAGTGACATCCTCTCGTTGAGGCTGACCAGGCCCCTGAGTTGGGGCTCGGTGAGGGGTAGCGGTGTTGCCGCACGAAGGCGCGCCCACTCGGCCCGGCTGAACTCGACGAACCGAGAGACTACAACCTCCTCACCGCGGCCGGCCATCAGGCCCCATTCTAACGTTCACCTTTCAATGCCCGACACCAGTCCCGTCGCCCGGTAGCGACGCGATCGAGAGCAACAGCGTCATGTCACAAGGACATCTCTGTTCTGCCTTATATCTTTTCGGGCACATTTCCGGCGATTTCGCTGGCGCGATGTTTGCCCCTGCGCCCCCTTATGGGCTACTTGATGGCGGTTGTGCTGGTCCTTCTGGCCGGCGTCACCGCACGTGCGGAAGCGGGCGAGCAAGACGCCCCGCCGTCGGTCCAGGCGCCGCGGCGAAGCCCGGACTTCCTGTTTGGCCGGCCGGACGGTTCGATCGCGGTTCGAGGCAGTTGGATCTTCAGCCGCAGCGGCAGCGACTGGTACGATTTCGTTACCGATCAACTGACGATCGACAACAGCGACTTCAATGCTCCGGCCGTGACCTTCGAGCTCAGCTTTCTGATGACGCCGCGGCTCGACATCGTCGCCGGCGTCGATCTGTCGAGCGCATCCACGACCTCGGAGTACCGGGATTTCGTGGACAACAACCGATTACCCATTACGCAGAGCACGAAGCTCCGTGGAACGACCCTCAGTGGCGGTGTGAAGTACGCGCTCATCCCGCGCGGCCGCGAAGTAGGGAACGTGGCCTGGGTGCCGAACCCGGTCATACCGTATGTCGGGGCGGGCGGTGGTGCTCACTGGTTCGAGCTGACTCAGCAAGGCGACTTCGTCGATTTCGTCGACCTGTCGGTCTTCAGCAATTTGTTCGAGTCCAGCGGCTGGAGCCCGAGTGCTCATGTATTTGGCGGCGCCGACGTCAAGCTGCATCGTCGCGTCTACCTCACTATCGAGGCGCGCTATCAGTGGACCGCGGGTGATCTGGGTGCCGACTGGATCGACTTCGACCCCATCGATCTCTCGGGTCTGCAGATAGGCACTGGCGTGAACTTCGTCTTCTGACCTGGAAGCGGCTACGATCATGCGAGGAGCCACACCGATGAAGACGCTAACACTGGCTTCGGTGCTCTTGTTGTTTCCAGTGGTCGCCGCTGCGCAACAACCTGCCGACGAACGGTGGAGACCGTGGATCGGCTGCTGGGAACTGGTGCTCGAAAACGCACGCGACGAGGCGACTCGACCGGCCCCGGCTCGCCGGCCGTTGCCGTCCACGGGATCCTCTTCGCGACCGCAGATCTGCATTGAGCCTTCAGGCTCTGGCGTGACGCTGACGACGCGAGTCGCCGGACAGCAGGCCATTCAACAGACGATCCTCGCCGACGGCCGTGACCATCAGATCACTGATGCCGAGTGCGGCGGCACACAACGCGCCGAGTGGTCCAGCGACAGCCGAAAGATCTACTCACGCGCCGATCTCACCTGCTCGAACGACAAGGGCAACCGCCGCGTATCAGGTTTCTCCATTCTTGGCGCCAACGGTACATGGACTGACATTCAGGCAGTTGACGTCAGCGGGCAGCAGACGGTGCGCGTGCGAAGCTACCGCCGCGTGTCCGAGGTCGGGCAGATCGGGAGCGGGCTGACGCGTGCAACACCGTTGACACTCGACGATGTGATGGAGGCGGGTAGCAAAGTGTCTCCGCGCGCGCTCGAGGCAGCCCTGGTCGAGACCGGCTCGTCGTACGATTTGTCCGGCAAGGATCTCGTCGCGCTCCAGGACGCCGACGTTCCGTCAAGCGTGACGGATCTCATCGTCGCCCTCTCCTATCCCGATCGCTTCGTCGTCGAGCGGCAAGCTCGCGCCGATCTGCCGCCGTCGACACCATTCGTGGACGAGCCGTTCTTTCTCGGTTGGGCCTTCGGTTACCCGATGTGGTCCGACCTGTATGGCTTCTACTCGCCGCTCTACGGCCCGTACGCGCCGTATTTCTACTCTCCGTTCTACGCGTACCTGCCGTGGTACTACCCGCCGTACTACGGGGGCGGCGGCGTGATCATCATCGATCCCGGTAATGGATCGGGTGGTGGTGGCCAGCTACCGAGCGGAGGCGGACGGGCGGTCGACGGCCGTGGGTACACTCGCGTTCGTCCCCGTGAAGCGGATCCAGTTCCTACGCCCATCAACGCCTCGCGCGGCTCAACGGGCTCCTCCTCGGGGGGTTCGTCCTCGTCCGGCGGCGGCGGCGGTGCCACCGTCTCGAGCCAGGGGTTCTCGAGTGGAGGCTCCTCTGGTGGTGGCGGCGGCGACAGCGGTGGCGGACGCACGGCGCAGCCGAGATGATCTGCAACTCCAACATCCAACTCCCAACCCCCAACTCCCAATTTCCAATCCAACGGTTGGAAGTTGGGGTTTGGAAGTTGGAAGTTGACCAGTGATACTCTGGCGAGTCGCAAGGTTACCTGGACAAGCCGGAGTTCAACATGCACCAAGGATTGAAACAGACGATGGCCGCGTTGGCCGTCGTAGCGATGGGCGCGGCAGCGGCGGTCGGCCTTGACGCACAGCAGGGACAAGGGCAAGGCGCCGGCACCGCAGCAGGTCAGGCCACTGGACGTGGTCAGGGTGGTGGTCGTGGGGCGGCACGCCCGGAGTGCCTGAATCCCAAGATTCCAGCCGCCGAGTGCAACATCGGCGCATCGCCGATCAACTGGCCCGATCCACCGCTGGGCGACGGTCCGTTCCTGATCGAATCGGCACTTCCCCAACATCGCAACCTCCGCGTCGTCGTGGTTGCGCGTCTCCGCCAGCCGTGGTCGATCGCCTTCCTGCCGGGCGGCGATATCTTCGTGACCGAACGCGGCGGCGGCGTGGATGAAAACAAGCGACCCAACCCTGGACAGCTGCGAATCATTCGCAAGGGCATGCTCGACCCCAATCCGGTTGCCGGCGCGCCGCAGGTGCACGTCGCCGGCCTTCAGGGAATGATGGACGTCGTTCTCCATCCGCGCTTCGCTGAAAACCGCTATGTCTACCTCGCGTACCACAAGCCCGTACCTGACGGCTCGGGAGGAATGGCGGGCGAGACGACCCTGGCTCGCGGAGTCTGGAACGGCACCGCACTGACGGATGTGCAGGACATCTTCCGGTCGGGCGCCACGCGAACAGAATCTTCTCGCATCGGCTTCGGACGGGACGGCATGTTGTACATGTCGATCAGCGCATCCGGGACCGGTCCGGACGTGTTCAGGTCTGCCGATCCGAACGACTACGCCGGGAAGACCGTGCGCCTGCGAGACGACGGAACCATCCCGCCCGACAACCCGTTTGTGAACAAGCCCGGATACAAGCCCGGAATCTACACCCTTGGCCATCGCAACGGTCACTCGATGTCGCTCAACCCGGAAACCGGCGAATTCTGGATGACCGAGCAGGGACCGAACGGGGGCGATGAGATCAACATCCTCAAAGCCGGCGCCGACTACGGATGGCCGTATGTGAGCGACGGACGGAACTACATGGGTCCCAAGATTTCGGCGAGCCCGTACAAACCCGGCACCGAGCTGCCGCATGTCACCTGGGTTCCCTCGATTGCCGTCACGGGCGGAACCTTCTACACCGGCGATGTCTTCACCGGGTGGAAGCGGAGTTACTTCGTCGGCGGCCTTCGCGAGGGTGAGACGCCGCGGACGGGTCAGCTTCAGCGGATCGAGTTCAACGAGAAGTGGGAGGAGGTCCGCCGCGAACCGATGCTGCGGGAGTTCCATCAGCGAATTCGAGACGTCAGGCAGGGACCAGACGGGCTGCTGTACGTCGTGACGGGCGAGGCACAAGGCGCGTTACTGCGCATCGAGCCAGCCCCATCGGCACCGGCCTCGGCCTCGAAGTAGCCCAGACAATCAGCAATCCAGAGAAGAAATCGTTTGGCGGTGTCCCGGTTCGACACACCGGGGCACGCCAAACGACCCACCACCGAGTGCACGCAGTGCGCTGAATTTCAGACGGTTACCGACAAAGGCCCACCCGATTCAGGGGGGAACGACAGTTGCTCGACGAACCAGGGATGTGACCCCCAGGTGGGGGTCCGTGCGAGCAAATGGTCATGAAGAGACAGCACCTGACAAGCGCCCTGGAGCGCGTCAACAAGGAATTGTGGGTCGTCCTGTCGCTGTTTGCGATCGCCCTGCTCTTGAACCAGGTGATCGCCGCGCAGCGCATGGTGTTGAGTTTCTATGTGCTGCCGACCATCGCGTCGGCCTATTTCTACGGCCGGCGGCACGGCACCCTGACCGCCCTCGCCAGCGTGCTCCTCGTCGCTGGCCTGCTCCTCTTCAAGAACTCGGTTTCCGGGACCACTGCCGCCGAGACCATGACCTTCATGGACTGGCTGGAGGTGGTCGTCTGGGGTGGCTCGCTCATCGTCACCGGGTACCTGATGGGGACCCTGTACGAGCACAAGAACCAGCAGATTAGCGAGCTACGCGAGACCTATCAGGGCGTGCTGCTGATCCTTCGTCACTTCATCTCGAAGGATGCCTACACGGAGAATCACTGCTATCGCGTGTCCGTGTATGCCACTCGCATCGCGGCACAGTTGAACCTGCCGACGGATCGCATCGAGGACGTCAGGGCCGCCGCTCTCCTGCACGATATCGGGAAGCTCGAAATCAGCCGCGACCTCCTGTACAAAGCTGCACGCCTCACGCGCGAGGAACACGAACGAATCCAGGAGCACGTCCCGCGTGGAATCGAGATGCTGGAGCCGGTCGGCGGCGCTCTGAGGCGGGTCATCCCGATCATCCTCTCGCACCACGACAAGTTCGACGGGAGCGGTTACAACCCGACGAGCGGCGACGCGATACCGTTCGAGGCCAGGATCATTGCGGTTGCGGACGTCTACGACGCACTGACCAGCGACCGCCCGTACCGTAAGGCGATGTCGCCCTTCGAGGCACGCGACGTGATCACGAACGGGGAGAACACCGAGTTCGACCCGAAGGTGGTTGCCGCGTTCAACGCGCTGTTCCGCCGGGGTGAGCTCGAAATCTGGTCAGCGCCGCTGTCGGCGGCGTAAAAGACACGTGGGGCGGGTCCTGTTGTATGGACCCGCCGGGTCTAGACTCTAAGGTGAAACCGTCGGGATAGCCCGCGTGGTCATGCAGCCGTCACCTCCACGGCGACGCCAAGGTCGCGGAGGCGCTGAATGAGGCGCTTGGCG
>JAICEG010000359.1 GCA_025924295.1 Vicinamibacteria bacterium | reverse complement strand
CCCACGGGTGGTATTTTAGAGAGGCACAATGCGAGTCCTGTTCTCGATGCGTCACACCGGGGCGCTGCGAAATTTTGCATCCACGCTCCAGGCGCTGGCCGAGCGGAACCACCAGGTTCACCTCGTGTTCGGGCACCAGGACAAAGAAGGCGACCAGCGGCTGCTCGACAAGCTCCTCACCGACTTCCCCACCATCACCGCCGGCGAGATCGCGAAGAAGACGCCGTGGCGGTTCTGGCTCGGGCTCGCGCGCGCGACCCGCTACACCGTCGACTACGTGCGCTACCTGACGCCCGAGTACGAGGGCGTCAACAGCCTGAAGGAGCGTGCGCGCGGCAAGGCGCCCGCTCCGATGCGGCGGTTCGTCGAACTACCGATGTTCCGCGGCCGCGCGGGAAACAGGTTTCTCACGAAAGCACTGCTGGTCGTCGAACGCGCCATCCCGATCGACAGGGCGGTCTTCGATGCCGTCGAGCGTGAGCGGCCTGACGTCCTGCTCGTCACACCACTCGTCGACATCGGCTCCGATCAGGTCGACTACATCAAGGCCGCACAACGCCTCGGTCTTCGATCGGCGCTACCCGTCCTCAGCTGGGACAACCTGACCAACAAAGGGTTGATCCGGGTGCAGCCCGACCAGGTCTACGTCTGGAACGAGGCACAGAAGGCGGAAGCCGTCGAGATGCACGGGACCGATCCCGGGCGAATCTTCCTCACCGGCGCGATGGTCTACGACCAGTGGTTCGCGCGCCGGCCGAGTTCGACGCGCGAGGAGTTCTGCGCGCGCGTGGGTCTCGATCCCGCGCGACCGATTCTCCTGTACCTGTGTTCGTCTCCTTTCATCGCACCCGACGAGGTCGTCTTCATCGAACAGTGGATCGGGGCCATTCGCCACGCCAGCGATGAACGCATCCGCACGGCCGGCATCCTGATCCGTCCCCACCCGGAGAACCGTCAGCCCTGGCATCGCTTCGATGCGATGGGGCTCGAGAACGTGTCGGTCTGGCCTCGCGGCGGCGCCAGCCCGGTCGATCGCGAATCGCGGAACGACTTCTTCGACTCGATGTATCACGCCGCCGGCGCGACCGGCATCAACACCAGCGCGCAGATCGAATGCGGTATCGTCGGTCGTCCGGTATTCACGATCCGAACCCCGGCCTATCGCCGGACCCAGGATGGCACATTGCACTTCCGGCATCTCACGGCGGAAGGCGGCGGTCTCCTCAGGCTCGCAGACGATTTCGAGACCCACGTCCAGCAAATCGCGAAAGCGCTCGACGATCCGGAAGGCACGCGCCGGCAGATCGAAGGGTTCGTCAAGGCATTCACGCGACCGCATGGCCTCGAGGTGGAAGCCACGCCGCGCATGGTCGAGACCATCGAGCAGTTCGCTGCGTCGCCGGCACCCCCGCCGCGACGGTTGCCGCTCTACGTCTATCCCTTGCGCGTCCTGCTCTATCCCATCGCCGTTGTGATGGCGATGGTTCGCCGCTTTACACGCGTCTCGCGGAAGCGCTCGCGCCAACTGCGCCCGGTGACACCGACCGGCACGCTCGTGAAGATGACGCTCACCGTCTTCGATTGGCTGTTCCGCTTCAAGCCGATCAGGCGGTTTGCCAAGCAACACATCGTGCCACGCGCGGTCTCACGCCTGTCCGCCGTTGACGCGCCGACCGAAGAAGCGGTGGCCGTGCCGCGGGTGCTGCAGAAGATCGAGCGCCGCGACCGCCCGATCATCGTCGGCCCATGGGTGAGCGAGGTCGGCTTCGAACTGCTCTACTGGATCCCGTTCCTCAACTGGGTCACGACGCAGCGGCAGTTCGACGCGAGCCGCATGGTGGTCGTCTCGCGCGGCGGGTGCGCCGCCTGGTACCGTGACATCGGCCAGCGTTACGTCGAGCTGTTCGACTACTACACCCCGGAGCAGTTTCGCGAGCGAAGCGACCAACGCAGGACGGACGGCAGGCAGAAGCCGCGAACGATGACCGAGTTCGATCGCAACACCATCAAGCTCGTGCGGCAGGGCTCGCACCTTCCCCACTGCGAGTTGCTGCACCCGATGTACATGTACCGGCTGTTCCACAAGTTCTGGCAGAGCCGCGCCGCCGTGGACACGATCGAGAACTTCGCGGTCTTCAAGCCGCTGCCGCGAATCGAGACCAGCGATCTGGCCGGGCACCTGCCCGACGACTACGTCGCCGTCCGGTTCCACTTCAACGACGTGTTCCCGGAGACCGAGCGGAACCGCCGGTTCGTCGGCGATCTCCTCAACGTCCTGGCGGACACATCGGATGTCGTGCTGCTGAACCCGGGGGTGCAGCTCGACGATCACATCGACGTATCGGTAGCTGCCAGGGGCCGTATCCATGACATCTCTCATCTGATGTCGCCGCGCACCAACCTCGAGGTGCAGTCGCAGGTCATCGCGCGCGCGCGCGCGTTCGTCGGCACCCATGGCGGCCTGTCGTATCTGCCGCCCTTCTACGGCGTGAACTCGCTGTCGTTCTACTCGGACGCGAGGCCCTACACCGTGCGCCATCTCGAAGTGGCGCGGCGCGCGTTCTCGCGCATGCAATCGGGCTCCTACCTCGCGCTCGACGTCAACGATCTGGACACGCTGCGCATCGCGCTCGGCGAACATCACGAAGCGCTCGCCGGGCTCGCAAGGACAATGAGGTAGAAACGCGTTAGACTGATTTCGTCAATGGCGCAACCGACCGGATCATCGACCGCCCCTCGCCGCAACTTCGCCCATTCACTCTTCTGGTATTCGGTAAACATGATGAGTCGCACGCTCAGGCATGCGACGAAGAACACCAATCGTTTCCGGCGACATGTCTACCATCGGGCGCGCTACACGTCAGCCGGCCGCGCCATGCTCGCCGTCTCCGACGTTGCCGCATCGCCGCGTGACGCGATCCAGCGCAAGAGTGCGGTCGTCGCCTACAACCGTCGCCATCCGAACACCCGGATGAACCGGCAGGACGGTTACGCGATCGTTCAGCCTCGCTCGCTCCCCGGCAGCGACGAGATCATCGCGCTGTCGCTGCGTCTCTTCGAGGAGAAGAAACGCCGGCTCGAGGCCGCCATCGGCCCGGACACCGAGCTTCACGCGAAGAAGTGGGCGTTCCTGCGGAGCGTGTTGAACAACCAGGATCTGGCGCAGCATCCCCAACTCGTGGACTTCGCACTCTCGGACGGGCTGCTCAGCCTGGTGACCAACTACCTGGGCACGATCCCGCATCTCAACCGCGTCGACCTGCTCTACTCGGTCTCTCACGGCGGAGAAGAAGCGATCTCCAGCCAGATCTACCATCTCGATCCCGAGGGCAGACGGCAGGCGAAGCTGTTTCTGAACCTGAGAGACATCGGCCCGGATGAGGGCCCTTTCACCTTCATCCCTGCGGCGGCAACCTCGCAACTCATCAACGTCATGAAGCGCCGACGCGCGTCCGATGATGAGAGCGAGCTGGCGATGGGACGTTATCTCGACGAGGAGCTCGCGCAGGCGGGAGGCCTCGACAAGTCGATTAGCGTCATGGGACCGGCGGGAAGCGGTGTGTTGGTGGATACATCACGCTGCCTGCATTGTGGCAGCCGCGTGAAGCCGGGCACGTATCGTCTTTGTCTCTACATCCAGTACTGCTCGTCGCGCGAGCATGGCAACCTGTTCGACTACTCTCGTCACGCCGCTGACCCGGTGAGGTACCTCGCGACCTCGAACAGCCGGCGGTCGGCGAACGGGCAGGTCGCCGCGCCGCATCAAATGAGCTGAGGAGGCTTCATGTTTCGTCGATCGCTCTTCGCGCTATGCCTGATGTCCGTCGCCATTCCCGCAAGCGCACAAACATCAGACGGTGGCTTTGGCCAGGTCGCATCGGCGTCGACCGCATCGGTCGTGAAATCGATGCATACCCTCATTCGACGCAACCTGGTGGAAGCGGCGGACGCCATGCCGGCCGAAGACTACGCCTTCAAGCCGACGCCAGAGGTTCGCAGCTTCGGTCAGCTGGTTGGACACGTGATCAACGCGAACTTCTACTTCTGCTCGCAGGCCAAGGGCGAGGCTTCCCCCTCGAAGGAGAACTTCGAGAGAACGGCCGACAAGGCGGCACTGGTCAAGGGGCTGAGCGACTCGCTCGCGTATTGTGACGATGTCTACGCGGCAACGACGGACGCCAACTTCAACCAGCAGGTCAAGGTGGCAGGCCCGGGCGGCGGCAGTGAAGGTGGGCGTGGCTCCGTGCTGCTCTTCAACATGACCCACAACAACGAGCATTACGGAAACATCATCGTGTACATGCGTCTCAAGGGACGCGTCCCGCCGTCGACGGCGCGGGTTCAAAAGAAGTAGCGCACGAGCTTCTACCTGAAGGGCTGAGACCAACCTCATTGGCCTGAACCATGCACCGCGAACGGCTGTGCCGACTCGCAAGCGCAAGGCTCCCAGCCCGGCTGCCGTGATCGAGGATGCTCCTGCCGGATCGCCGCAGGCGCTGGAAGAAAACATCGAGGCGATCAAGAACTGGGAGCGAGCGGCCGTCCATCACCGCTCGCGCCTGGAGCAGCTGAGCGATGCGATTACCAGGATCGCCGCCAGCGCCGCGGTACTGATTGCTCACGTCATCTGGTTCGCGTTCTGGATTCTCGCCAATCTGAGCCTGATACCTGGCGTCCCGCCGTTCGATCCGTTTCCGTTCCCCTTGCTGACGATGACGGTGTCACTCGAAGCGATCTTCCTGTCGCTATTCGTGCTGGCCAGTCAGAACCGCATGGCGCACCAGGCCGATAAGCGAGCGAACCTGGATCTGCAGATCGACTTGCTGGCCGAACGCGAGATGACGGTCGTACTTCAGCTGCTCGAGGAGATCGCGGCCCACTTGAAGGTGCCCGTCTCGGTGACACGGGAACAGGTTCGCGATCTGGTCAAGAAAATCGACGTGCACACCCTCACCGACCGGATGGAGGAGTTTCCCGAAGGATCTTCATCCGTGAAAACGAACGAGGCGGCGTCAGCCGGCGATCGTCACGCCGGCTTGAACGCCTTGCGATAGATGAAGAGGAGCAAGATCGCGCCGAGAGTGGCCACGACGAACCCGGCCGGCTCGCCCGGTTGATATAAGCCCATCGCGCGTCCAATGAATCCACCGAGGACGGCGCCCACGATACCAATCAGCATCGTCACAAAGATGCCACCCGGATCGCGACCGGGCATGACCAGCTTCGCGATGATGCCGACGATGAGCCCGAAGAGCATCCACCCCAGAATCGAGATCAT
>JAICEG010000358.1 GCA_025924295.1 Vicinamibacteria bacterium | reverse complement strand
CCGTCCTTTCTTCGCCGGCCAGTCCACCGTCAACGTCGTCGAGCCGGGAACGATGTATGGCGACCGGTTGAACCAGATCGACTTTCGGTTCTCGAAGTTGTTCAACCTGGGGCAGGGGCGGCTCGATCTGAACGTGGATCTCTACAACGCGTTCAACGCGGACGCGATCCTGACGCAGCAGAACGCCTACGGCGCGACCTGGCAGAACGCGTTGACAGTGATTCAGCCGCGCTTCGTGAAGTTCTCTGCACGCTGGGACTTCTAGTCGCCTGAATTTCAAGCCGTAGCACATTCGTTTCAAGGCGCGCGACACACCCTGTGTCGCGCGCCTTTTTTCTTGTACCGCCGCGCCACGTTACATCGTCTTGACACCACATTTTGGGTAGCATAAAAAGGTTAGTTCGGAAACGAAATAGAGTTCGCATACCGAAATGTGTTCCAGGTCGAATACACGTTCAATGGGTCAGAAGCATGAGGGGTAAGAGATGCGAGTAGGCGTACGAACGCTGCTTGTGCTGGTTTGTTTGATAGGCGCCCACTCCGTTGCATGGGCGCAGGCAACGATTGCCGGAGCCGTGCGTGACAGCTCCGGAGCAGTGCTGCCAGGGGTGACGGTGGAAGCCGCCAGCCCGGTATTGATTGAAAAGATTCGCACGGCGATCACCGACGGCACGGGACGCTTCCGAATCGAGGATCTTCGACCCGGCAACTACACCGTGACGTTCACGCTGCCGGGCTTCGTGACCGTACGGCAGGAAGGGCTCATCGTCAGCGGCACCGCCGTGACGACGGTGAATGGAGAGATGCGTGTTGGTGGCGTCGCGGAAACGATCACCGTCACCGGTGAGACGCCGATCGTCGACGTGCAGAGCACGCGACGCGAGATCACCCTCGATAACGAGACGATTCGGAATCTTCCGAGCACCCGCAGCTACAGCTACCTCCTCACCGCGGTGCCCGGACTGCAGACCAACAACAACAACGTCAACACCGGCCCGGTGTTCGCGATCTTCCCGATCCACGGCGGCCGTGGCGTCGAATCGCGCCTGACCGTCGACGGGCTCAACATCAGCAACCCGCCCGGCGGCAACCAGCCGTCGAACTACGTCGCCGACGTCGGCAACGCGTCGGAAGTGACGATGACCACGTCGGGTGGTCTGGGTGAAAACGAGACCGCCGGCCTCACGGTCAACATCGTCCCGCGACAGGGTGGGAACTCGATGTCGGGCATGGTGTTCTACTCGGGCTTCTCGAAGGGAATGCAGTCGAGCAACTACGACCCCGAGCTCGCGTCGCGCGGTGTGCTCCAGCCGAATCCGGTCTTCCACGTCTACGACTTCAACACCGCCGTGGGCGGACCGATCATCAGGGACAAGCTTTGGTACTACATGAGCGTTCGCTGGCAGGGGCAGCGGCAGAATACGCTGAACCTCTACGCCAACCAGAACGCCGGTGACCCCAACGCGTGGACCTGGGTTGGCGACTACGATACGCCGGCATTCTCGGATCGCACGTGGGAGAACTACACGCCCCGCATCACGTGGCAGGCGTCGCCGAAGAACCGGTTCTCGTTCGTCTGGGACGAGCAGCCGATCTGCCGCAAGTGCACCGGCACGACCTCGTTCAGTGGATCGCCGTCACCGACGACTTCGCCGGAAGCAGACGGTCTTGGCGACTTCAATCCGCAGCGCGTGCAGCAGGCGAAGTGGACCTCGCCGATGACGAGCAAGCTGCTTCTCGAGGCAGGCATCGGCACCAGCGCCTATCAGTGGGCTGGCAAGGAGCGGAATCCCAACCCGACCCACGACCTCGTGCGCGTCGTGAACAACGGGCAGATCTTCGTACCGGCCACGGCGACGACACCGGCCGTTGTCGGCAACATGACGTATCGGTCGCAGAACTGGTACGAGAACCGGACCGCCGGAATCAACTGGACCGGGACGGCCACGTATGTGACCGGTTCGCACAGCATGAAGTTCGGCTATCAGGGCTACTGGTGGAAGGACGACCGGCAGATGTTTGTGAACAGCAACAGTCTGCAGTACACGTTCAACAACGGTGTGCCCGCATCGATTACCGAGTACATGAACGGGTACAAGGTGAACGCGCGCGCGATGTCCACGTCGTTCTACGCGCAGGACCAGTGGACACTTGGCCGCCTCACGCTGCAGGGGGCGCTTCGCTACGACAATCCATGGAGCTGGTTCCCGGAAACGACCGTCCCGGCAAGCCGCTTCTTCGCAGGAGCCACCTTCCCGAAGGCTGACGGCGTAACCGGCTACCACGACATCACGCCGCGCATGGGTGCCGCGTACGACCTGTTCGGAAACGGCAAGACGTCGCTGAAGGTGAATCTCGGCAAGTACCTGCAGGGCGCCAGCGTCAGCAATCTCGCGTACGGCGCGAATCCGGCGCTGCGCATCCCGGGAGGTGACACGACGTTCGGCGGCACGTTCGCGCCATCGACGACGCGCACCTGGGCGGATAACGACCGCGACTTCAATCCGGACTGCAACCTGGATAGTCCTCTGGCGCAGAGCCCGGCGACGACCGGCAGCGTGGATAACTGCGGGCAGATCACCAACCTTCAGTTCGGTACAACGCAGCTCGTGTCGACCACCAACTTCGATCCGGGTCTGCTCTCCGGCTGGGGCGTCCGTCCGTCCGACTGGTCGTTCGGCGCCTCTGTGCAGCAGGAGATCTTCCCGCGCGCGTCGGTGGAGGTCGGCTACTACCGGCGTTCGTTCACCCAGTACCTCACCAACGGCACAGTGACGGACAACCTCGCGGTGTCTCCGAACGACGTGGCGCAGTACACGATTACGGCGCCGAGCGACGCCCGCTTGCCGAATGGCGGCGGATACACGGTGGGCCCGCTCTACAACGTCAACCCCAACGTCTTTGGCCAGGTGAACAATCTGCTCAAGTCGACCAAGGACGTCGGCGACGACACGCGCGTGTTCGATGGCGTCGACGTCAACTTCAACGTTCGGATGACCAACGGCTTCACCTTCTCGGGCGGGACCAGCACCGGCAAGGTGGTGAACGACTGGTGCGAGATCCGTGCAGCGGTCCCGGAGTTCGCGCAGTACCTGGTGAACCCGTATTGCCATACGGAGTCGCCGTTCCAGACCTCGTTCCGTGGGTTGGCGTCGTACACCATCCCGCGTATCGATCTGCTGGTGAGCACGGTGTACCAGGACAAGATCAACGTCGGCACTGACCAGATCATGTCGCTGCAGGGCAACTACGTCTTGACGGCCGCTGACCAGGCCGCTGCAGCAGCGCAGATCGGCCGCCCGCTGACGATTGGCGCTCCCATCACCGTCAACCTGCTCGCGCCGGGTCAGGAGTACGGTGACCGCGTCCGGCAGCTCGACATCGCGGTGAAGAAGATCCTCCGGTTCGGTGGTCAGCGAGTGACCGTCGGCATGGATATCTACAACGTGATGAACAACAACGTCACGCTCGCGTTCAACCAGACCTACGTCCCGACGACGACCGGCTGGCTGACGCCGACGACCTACATGAACCCGCGCGTGTTCCGGCTGAACGGCGAGTTCACCTGGTAAGCTGGCGAGGCTCCGCCTCGCTAGCTGGCAGTGTCTCTTGCCCGCGCTCCGCGGGCGACTGGCGTCCCGGGTCCGCTGCGTGCGGATCCGGGTTTCCTCCGCATGAACCTCGAGGACCCTCCAGACACTCCCTCAGACGGTCACGCCTCATACCTGATCACGACACACTGAGGCACCGCGGCACCGAGGCATCGAGGACGCTGGGCCTCACACCCCGTCAGTCTTTGGCCTCGTGCCGATCTTGCAGGCGTTGAGAGTGCAAGCGAACGATGTGCTCAAAGAGGGTGCCTGCGGAGCTTCACGAATGGCTGGGGAGCCGAAGTTTCGACACAATTACGTGAAATTGAACAGATCTGCCCGCGAAAGGGCGGTCAAACTTTCGTCAATCCCATGGGGGTGTTTCGGGAGGGATCTCGACTCCACCCGGACGGTCGCTTATGATCCGAAAACGACCGTCCGATGGCCGTTCGCAGGCCGAACGGAGGTCGCGGCTAAAGGCATGAGCACGCTGGTCAGGGGCATCCATCACATCACGCAGTGTCCGGGACCGGCACAGCAGGACCTCGACTTCTGCACGCAGGTGCTGGGGCAGCGTCTCGTCAAGCAGACGGTGCTGATGGACGGCAGCATCCCGATTTATCACTTCTATTACGGCAACGCCGACGCCGAACCAGGCTCGATCGCGACCTCGTTTCCATACAGCCGCAAGCCCGGTCGCCGCGGCTCGGGACAGATCTCTCGTTTGAGTTATGCCGTGCCGAAGGGCACGATGGCCTTCTGGAAGGATCACCTCGATCGACACTCCGTCGAGCACAGCGGGATCGAAGAACGGTTCGCGCGGAAGTACCTGCGGATGTGGCATCCCGCCGGCATGCAGTACGAGGTCGTCGAAGCCGATGACCCGCGCCGGCCGTCGACCACGAAGTGCATCAGTGAAGACGTCGCATCGCGCGGATTCTTCGGCGCCGTGATGTCGGTGCGGAGCATCGAGGAGCAGGAGCTCTTCTTCGTCGATGCGCTTGGCTTCCGCAAGATCGGCGTCGATGGCCCGTATCATCGCTTCGAGGCTACCTGCGGAGGGCCGGGTAGCATCATCGATCTGCACCACGAGCCCGACCTCCCACCGGGGAGCTGGGGTTTTGGCTCGGGCACGTTTCACCATATCGCGTTCAGCGTCGACAACGACGAGGCGCTGTTCGCTCAGAAGGCGCACTACGAGGAACTGGGCTACACCGACGCGTCGGAAGTGAAGGACCGCTATTACTTCCACTCGATGTACGTCCGATCCCCTGGTGGCATCCTGGTGGAATGCACGGCGAACGTGCCGGGAGGCTTCTACCAGGACGAATCGGCGGAAGAACTGGGGACGAAGCTCACGCTCCCGCCGTGGTACGAGAGCCAGCGTGCCGAGATCCTCGCTATGCTCGAGCCGGTGACCCTGCCCGACGAGAATCGACGCGAGCGCACGCACCGGCCTTTCGCGGGCTCGACACCCGTGGGCGCTTCGACGACGAGCATCCCGCTGTCGCGAAGCAATCGCGACTTTGCGCGTTATCAGCGCTAGAGGCATCATCGTGATACGTCTCAGTCTTGTGTTCGCCGCGGTGGTCGTTGGCGTTGTTGGCGTGTCCTACCAGCGTGAGTCTCGCGTGGACGCACAGGGCAATCGCTCATGGTCGGTGCCGCGCACGCCGTGGGGCCATCCGGATCTG
>JAICEG010000357.1 GCA_025924295.1 Vicinamibacteria bacterium | reverse complement strand
TGATGACGTCGTCGCGGCTGACCAGCGCCGACGTCGCGGCGAGGCGCAGCCGGTCGATGTTCTCGTTGATCAGCGCGTCCTTCTCGATGTAGATGTCGCGCTGCGGGATGTACGCCTCGGGCTGGTAGTAGTCGTAGTAGCTGACGAAGTACTCGACGGCGTTCTCGGGGAAGAAACGCTTGAACTCCTGATAGAGCTGCGCCGCCAGCGTCTTGTTGTGGGCCATGACCAGTGTCGGCCGGTTCACGTGCGCCAGCACCTGCGCCATCGTGAAGGTCTTGCCCGATCCGGTCACACCAAGGAGCACCTGGTGGGAGTCGCCGCGGTTCAAGCCTTCGACGAGCTCCGGTACGGCGTGGACCTGGTCCCCGCGAACCTCGAAGTCGCTGACCAGCTTGAAGCGATCATGGACAGAAGGCATGGATCCTCAGTAGCGGGAGTCGCGTTTCCCGTAACTTCCCACTATCCCTGATCCACTGCGCGCCTGTCCATTGTGACGGTAGCTACCGCAGTTCAGGGTTGAACGTTCAGTGTCCGGGGTTCGTGTTCGCGGTTCACGTTCGTGGCTCAGATGTTCGTATTTCACAGCACGACGAACCTCGAACCCAGAACCGCGAACGCTGAACCAGAACCCTGAACACGAACCATGAACCATGAACGGTGAACGCTGAACGGTGCTCAGTTTTCACGGTAAGGCGCGAAGTACCCCTTGCGGGCCTGGATGCGGGCGCCATTGCCGGCTGGCTGACGGACGCGGATCTCGACCTTGCGCCAGTGACCGTTGGTCGCGGTGTTGGTCGAGACGTAGCCGAGAACGTACTGCGCGCGGACCTGGGAGACGATGGTGTCGTAGGCCTCCTCGATCTCCTTCATCGTCGCCGGGAAGAAGGCGCTGCCACCGCTCTCGGAAGCCATCTGTGTCAACCGGAGCCGCTGCTCGGAGCGAGAGCCGCCGGACTGGTTCTGGAGGAAGCCAATCGCGTAGACCATCACGTCGGAGGCGCGAATCAGTGTCATCGCGTCGCCAAAGCGGATGGCGCTGCGCGTGTCGCCGCCGTCGGTGAAGACCACGAGGATCTTCCGTCCCTCGACGTCGGCGGCGCCATCGAGATACACACCGAGCGCGTCGTACATCGCCGTGAATCCTTCCGGCTTGCGCGACCGGATGCGCTCGACCAGGCGCGGGAAGTCCTGCTGGCTGAATTTGGTGACGCGAACCTCGGTGTCGAAGTCCACGAGGGTCATGTCCTTGGCGTAGTTCATCGTGTTGAGGAACTTGATCGCCGCCGACCTCGACATCTTGATGTCCGCGTCCATGCTGCCGCTGGTATCGAAGAGCAGACCTACGTGCAGCTCGGGGCCGGTCTCCAGGTCGTCGCCGCGCGCAAAATGCTGCAGCGTCTGCGGCTTGCCGTCCTCGAGGATCTCGAAGTCCTCGAGGGTGAGGTCGGAGAGGAACTGGCCGCGGCGATCGGTCACGGTCGCGGCCACGCTGACCAGTTCGGTGCCGGCGCGGAACGTGCCCTGCTGGGCGGCGGGAGAGGCCAGACAGATGGCCAGAATCATGAGAGATACCGCGAACCGGGTCCCGACCATGCCGACAATAATAGCCGTTTGGCGGCCGCCGGATCGGGCCGGCTATTGATGGGTCGCGCACATCGGGCGCTGATTGTTCGCCGGCAAACGCGACCGACCCGTCAGGCGTATAATGGTCGTTTGTCGCCTATGTCTAGGGTTGCAGTGCGGGGGACGAGCACGGAATGAGGTGTCTCGCCGCCTGCCAGACAGAGCTGGCGATCAGGATGCTCGACGAGATCCTGTTACCCAGCTTTGAAGTCGAGTTCCTGGTCGAAAGCAAGCCGCTCGCGCGTCGCCTGCACGACAGCGGTCTAAACGTCACCTTCGGCGACCTCAAGCGCACCGACACCTATCTGAAGGCCGACCTCACCCCAGGCACCTGCGTGGTGGTCGAGGACAACGGCCGGAAGAGCCTGCGCAAGGTGCTCGAGGCCATCTGGGACGCGGGCGGAACGCTCGTCTACGTTCTGGGCGTCGGCATCTCGCACACACGCAAACGCGAGGAAGAGCTCAAGGCGAAGTTCCCGGAACTCAACTACCTGGCACTCTCGGAGCTCTTCGGCGGCCCCCTCCTCACCGAGTTCAGCCGCTCCCTCACCCGGCTCAAGGTTCAGCAGTACCAGCGGTTCTTCAGCGACGCCGACCGCGTCCTCATCCTCCTGCACAACGACCCCGACCCCGATGCACTGGCCAGTGGCCTGGCGCTGCGGAACGTGCTGCGGCGCAACCGTCAGACGGCGGTGATTGCGGCGTTCGAGGGGGTCACGCGGCCCGAGAACCAGCGGATGATGAACCTGCTCGACATCCACGTCGAGATCATGACTGTTGAGCACGTGAACGATTTCGATCGCATCGCGATGGTCGACGTCCAGCCGCACTACTTTGGTGGTGAGATCGACCGCGTGGATCTGGTGATCGATCACCACCCGGAGCAGTCGGGCTACACGTCGGTCTACAAGGACATCCGTGTCGACTACGGGTCGACGTCGACGATTCTCACCGAGCATCTGCGTGCTGTGGACGCCAACATCTCCGAGCGCACGGCGACCGCGATGCTCTACGCGATCAAGTCGGACACGCTGTTCTTCAATCGCCAGGCGAACCGCGTCGATATCGAGGCTTTCTCGTATCTGTATCCGCTGGCCGATGCCACGCTCATCCGGAAGATGGAGGGCGCGGAAATCACAATGGAGCGGCTCGACTACGTGCTCAAGGCGCGTCAGAACGGACGCATGGTCGAGCAGGTCTTCTGCGCGTTCCTCGGGGCGACGCCGCGCGAAGACTTCATTCCTTACGTCGCCGACTTCTACCTGCAGCTCGAGAACGTCCAGTGGACGATCATCTCGGGCATCGTCAACGACACGCTCGTGATGTCAGTCCGCAACCTGGGCTACTCGCGCAACGCGGGTGAGTTCGTGCGGAAGTACTTCAACGAGATCGGCAGCGCCGGCGGTCACCGCGCGATGGCCAAGGCGGTCGTGCCGCTGCGGAACTTCAAGGAGCGGTTCGGCAACTTGCAGGCCGACGAGTACACCGAGAAGGTCCTCGCGCTGGCGCTCGAGTTCCTCCACGAGCACCAGACGCCGGAACGCAAGCTGGTCAAGGCGTAGCCCGGGTCCCGCTCTTTCGACCCGGCGGGTCTACAAAGCAAGACCCGCCCTACTTCAATCGTGCGTTGTAGGCATTGAACAACGCCACGCGCGCGGGATCGAGCGCACGCCCCGCTTCCACCTTCGGTCCGAGGATCATCAGTTCCGCGCTCGCCCCATCCCTGAACGCGGGCCACACGGGCAGCCCCGGTCCGTTCGGGTCGCCGGTCTTCGCGAAGTTCACCCAGTAGCTCGTCATCGTCTCCGCGAGCGCTCGATCGGCGGGCCCCCACGTCGGCGTCGCGTTGTTGAAGGTGTACGGGATCTCTGCCGTGTGTATGGCGCCCCGGCTCACCTGTCCCGCAGCCGCGGGCGGTTCGTGCGTGAAGTAGAAGAGATATGCCTTGCCGCGCTGTGCGCGTGCCGCGGCCCACGATCGCACCCGCCACGCGACCTCATCGCGAAACGCGGCCAACTGGGAGGCATTCGATTCAGTATCCGAACCGGTGGGATAGAGCTTCAGAAACGCATCGGCCTGAGAGCCGAAACGCTGTCGCACCGCCGCGGTGAACTCCTGAGCGTCGCCGCGAGGCACGCCGAAGAACGGAAACGCTCCCTCGTCGCGATTCGAGCCAACCAGCACGTCGACGTTGTTGCTCTTCCCTTCTGAAATGAGCGTGGACGTATGGTCGGTCAGATACCAGCCATCGACGATCGGCCGCCCGCCAGGAACTCCCTTCTGAATCTCCTCTGCCGGCTTCGCGCGAAGATCAGCAAGCGACTTCGCGCCGATCTTCTCGGCAGCCTGGACACCCGCCCGTTCGGCTTCCTCGAGCGTTGCCATGCGCTCGATGCGCACCGGCGCGCTCTGCGAGATGGCGCGATGAAACAACCCCTTGCCCTGGGCCGAGGCAACCACCGTCTCGATGAGTGAGCCGCCAGCCGACTCCCCCATCAACGTGACGCGCCCGGGATCACCACCGAAGGCCGCAATGTTCTTCTGCACCCATTGCAGCGTCGCAACGAGGTCCATTCCGCCGTAGTTGCCAGACGCCCTGTGACCAGACTCTTTCGACAACTCCGGATGCGCGAAGAAGCCGAACGGCCCGAGCCTGTAGTTGTAGGTCACGAACACAACGCCCTTGCGGGCCAGCTGCTCGCCGTCGTACTGCGGCAGCGATCCGGATCCACCGGTGAACGCGCCGCCGTAGGACCAGACAATCACGGGAAGTCGATCCGTCGCCGCGTTTGCCGGAGTCCAGACGTTGAGATACAGGCAGTCTTCGCTGATCGGCTGCGGCGGCGGTCCGCCCTGCCGGCCGCCACCACCGCCGCCTTGCATGCAGCGTGGCCCGAACTGGTCAGCCTTCCGCACGCCTTCCCACTTCGCGGGAGCCTGCGGCGGACGCCATCGCAGCGGCCCAACCGGTGGCGCGGCGAACGGAATGCCCTTGAACACCCGCACCGCATCCGTCGACGCCGCCACACCCGACACGAGGCCGGCATCCGTTTTCACAGGATCGGGGAGTGCCGCCGCAGCCGGGATCGCAATCGTGAGAGCGAGGACTGAAGCGACGAACCGAAGCGATCTCATTCGATCCTCCACGGAAACAATTTCTACGGAAACAACTTCAAGTCGACCGCCTCCCCCATTGCCTTATAGCCGGCATCCCCCGGGTGCAGGTGGTCGCCTGAATCGTAGGCGGGCAGGAACTTCGTCGGCGCCGCCGGATCGCGCGTGATCTGATCGAAATCGATGACCGCGTCGTACGCTCCACTCGTGCGGATCCATTGATTCAACGCCTGCCGCTTGGCCTCGCCTTCCACGGTGTAATACGCCGCGCCCTCGAACGGCGTCAGCGTCGCGCCGTACACCTTGAGGCCGCGCGCCCGCGCCCGTTCGATGAGCTGCTTGTGCCCGGCAATCAAATCTTCAGCGGTCGGCGTCGGGTTCGCGCGAGCGAGGCCGATGTCGTTGATCCCTTCCATGATGATGACGTGCGTCACGCCGGTCTGCATCAGCACGTCGCGATCGAATCGCGCAAGCGCGCTGACACCAGCGCCATCACCAAGGACCCGGTTCCCGCTGATACCGGCATTGAGCACCGACATTGCCGGCCCTCGACGCGCCGCAAGCCGGCGCGCGAGG
>JAICEG010000356.1 GCA_025924295.1 Vicinamibacteria bacterium | reverse complement strand
GACGCGTCGCCCTTCCGGTGTCACCTTGTAGAACCGGCGGCGCCGTTCGTCGGGTTTCTCCACCCAGGTGCCCTTGATCCAGCCGCGCTCCTCGAGCCGGTAGAGCAAGGGGTAGAGGGAATCGATGTGGAACTTCAGATGGCCGCCCGACCGTGTCTCGATCAGTTTGCCGAGGTCGTACCCGTGCCGGGGACGCGCATCGAGCAGCGAGAGGATCAGCAGTTCCGCGGATCCGCGTTTGAGCTCACGGTCAAGCGCACGCGTGTTGATACCTGACATGAACAGATAGTATGCAGGCAGATATCACGCGGTCAACTCCTCCTTTGGTGCATGATCGGGGTGGCAATGCGAACGACTCTGTCTCGGGCCGCGGGACTCGTGACCTTGATGTGTGCGTTGGCGGTTTCTTCGTGGACAGCCGACATCGAGGGACAGCAGGCGCCATCACCGGTGCGATCGGCCGACCGTGCCCCGACACGCGCAGACCTCCTGCGCGGCGAGTACGGCCGATATCGCGGGAACAACGACCTGCTGTTCTATCACCTCGATGTGCGCGTCGATCCAGAGAAGAAGTCGATCGCCGGCAAGAACACGATCCGGTTCCGGATGCTGTCGGATGACACGCGCATCCAGCTCGACCTGGCGGCCAATCTCAACGTCGACCGGATCGTGCAGGGCACGACCCCACTGAAATACGAACGCGATCTCGACACGGTCTACGTCGACTTTCCGGCGACGCTGCGCACCGGCCGTGAATACAGCATCGACTTCCACTACTCCGGCCAGCCACGCGAACAGGGCCGGTTTGGCGGCCTCGCGTTTCGGAAAGATGCGGCGGGCCGGCACTGGATCAATACCGCGTGCGAGGACGAAGGCGCCCGCGTCTGGTGGCCGAACAAGGATCAATGGCGTGACGAGGTCGAGCGGATGCAGATCAGCGTCAGCATCCCGAATGACCTAGTCGACGTCTCGAACGGCCGCTTCATGGGCAAGACCGACCTCGGCGACGGCTACACGCGCTGGGACTGGCTGGTTGAGTACCCGATCAACAACTACAACGTCTCGCTGAACATCGGCCGCTACGAACATTTCACCGACAAGTTCGGAGACCTGCCGCTCGATTACTACGTGTTGCCAGAAAACATCGAGAAAGCCAAACAGCAGTTCGCGCAGGTCGGACCGATGCTCGAGGCCTTCCGCCACTACTTCGGCGAGTATCCGTTCGCCAAAGACGGCTTCAAGCTGATTGAAGTGCCATACGCCGGAATGGAACACCAGAGCGCGGTGACCTACGGCAACGGCTTCACGAACGGCTATCTCGCCAAGGACTGGACCGGCATCGGCACCAGCCTCAAGTTCGACTTCATCATCATCCACGAGAGCGCGCACGAGTGGTTCGGCAATGCCGTGTCCGCCGCGGATGTCTCCGATATGTGGATCCACGAAGGGTGGACCACCTATCTGGAAAGCCTGTACGTCGAACGCCTGTTCGGCCACGACGAGGCGATCCGGTACGTCAACAGCTACAAGCCGAAGGTGCTGAACCGCGAGCCGATCATCACGCAGCGAGGCATTCATCGGCAGCCGCAGCAGGACATGTATTTCAAGGGCACGTTGTTCCTGAACACGCTGCGGAGCGTCGTCAACGATGATGCGGCATGGTGGGGGCTGGTGCGAGACTTCTACCAGCAGTTCAAGTATCGAAACATCATGACGGAGGACGTCGTGCGATTCTTCAATTCACGCACGACCAGGGACTGGACACCAATCTTCGATCAGTACCTGCGTCGCTCCGCGCTGCCAACGCTGCAGCTCGCCTTCAACGAACCGGGCCTCATGGCCTACCGGTGGCGGGCAGACGAGCGCGCGTTCGCCATGCCCGTGCGGGTGGGCCGCCCCGGCAACTGGACGATCGTCGACGCGACGACGGACTGGAACGTAATGTCGACGCCGCTCACGAAAGACGAGGTCGAGGTCGCAACTGACCTGTATTACGTCAACGTCGAGAAGAACTAGACGATCGCGCGCTACGCGTAGACCTTGACGATCCGGCCGATCGTTTCGGTCGTGTCCCTGACCAGATCGGCGAGCGCCTGCCCCTGAGCCTTGCTCGCGTCCTGCGCCTTCTTGAGGACGAGCATCGCACGGTCGTTCTGCATCGCCGACAACGACTCGCTCGGGATTGCGCTCGAGATTCCAGACACACTCATGCACGAACAATCGGCAGCCGCCGGCCAGACTTGAGCACATGCTCCCCGCAACCTGTGTCATTGCTGACAATGATGTGCATCGTCACGTGGAGAGGAACTGACCGCTGGGAGCCGAGGTCTCCGCCGGAAAACCAACCGACA
The DNA here is from genome assembly GCA_025924295.1 of Vicinamibacteria bacterium. Taxonomy (GTDB): domain Bacteria; phylum Acidobacteriota; class Vicinamibacteria; order Vicinamibacterales; family UBA2999; genus Gp6-AA40. The sequence goes on along the minus strand of JAICEG010000356.1, from coordinate 3,001 downwards.
TCAGGATCTCGTTGACGAGGGCCGTGTCACGCTGGGTGCGGTAGACGCCGGGAAACGTGGTCAGGCCCCATCGCGCGTTGTGTATCAGCCTGTCGGCCACGCGGCGCTCGAGCGCGAGCAGTGCGTCTTCGCCGAGACAGCACAGTCGCTTCACTTCCTGGTAGACCATCTCGAACCGTTGTCGTGGATCGGGCTCATCATCATAGGATTCATCGATGATGTCCGGGAAAGTGGCAAAACCGTAACTGCGGACGAGCGCGAGCGATCCCGGGTTGCCGAGTACAAGCATCGGCTGGAAGTTGGCCAACGGTTTGACTGACTTCTCGGTGATCCGCGAAGGGCGCGTCCGCATCTCGGTCTCGGTCACGACGCTGAACCACGATTGGTTGTACTCCTCCAGGTCCACGGCGAGACCCGCATTCCACAGCTCCAGCTGCTTCCACCCGTGACGTTTCATGCCGAACAAGATACGTCCGCGTGAATCGAGAGCGCCCAGCAGCGGTGACAGCTCAGCGATCAGGTCGTCGAATCCGGGGAGAGCGTGAGCGAGCTGTTCAGGCGTCGGCAGCGGCGGTTCGCCCTTGCGATCGTCGGGATGTCTGAAGCCGCCAAACGACACGAAGCCGCGATCGAACAGGCCATCCCGCAGAAGACTCAACAAGAACAGGATCTTCGCCTCGCGCGCGGTTCGGTTCAGTGATACGAATCGACGCGCGCGCCGCGCCGGTCTGGACCTGAACGCCTCGAGCCGCTGCTGGTAGACCTCTTCGCCGTCGCGCTCGTAGTGAGCGAACGCATACCAGATCCAGTAATCGTGGGTCAGGATCGTGACTGGAGAATCAACGCTGGCCGATGCGCAGTACTGCCTGTAGTCAGCTTCGTATTGCCGATTCTGCGAGACATAGACCGCCCGGCGCGGCGATGCGCCCAGATCCCGAAGCACGCCATGCAATTCATTCGTCGTGTGAGCCTTGTGCGGCATTCCCTCCGTGGTAGCGTCGAACAGGAGCCCGACGGTGCCCGCCGCGATCCGCGTGCGAGTGCGTTCGGAGATCACGGCTTTCGGCACGTTGCTGAAATGACGATCGTTTCCGCAGCTGAAGACCACGAGGTCGGGATCCGGACGGTCCCGATCGGACATCAGGAGCTCGATGCGACTGTCGTGGACCCCTTCGAACAGATGTCGACCAGGTGTCGCAATGAGAACCCTGATCGGTGCACGCTGCCAGCTATTGAGGGCCAAAACGCTGGTTTTCCAGGCAGATGAATTCGATCAGTTCCTGGTCGGCTAGCAGCCGCTGGTTCACCCTGACCGTCCACGGCCGCGTGTACAGCTTCGAATCGTCGACCGTGATGTCGATCTCCATCCGTCCGTAGTTCACGCGCCGGATTCGTTCCGTGAGCTTGGCCGCGTCGCTGAGCGGGCTGCCGACGATGTCGAGCCAGCCGCCATCACGCAGCCCCGTCGTTTCGACGACCAGTGTGTCGCCGTCCCACTTTCCGACGGAGTACCCGTACCACCACGGTTGCGGATCGTTGTTTGGCAGCGAGCGACCGTCGGTGAAGATCTGACGCAGACCCGAGCTGGCCTCGTAGAGGATGACGATGATGCCCGGCGTCTGAATCACCTTCCGCGGTGCACCCTGCGTGTGGAACTGCATGATGCCCATCGGCAGGCAGTGCGCCTCTGGGTTGTCCTTGCTGTTGTTGTCGCGACGTTCCTTGAGCAGGGCCGCACCCTCGGGCCTGAGGGGTAACCCCTCCTTGATGTTCTGCGCGACGTCGCGGAACCCCGCAACCGGTGGTCCGCCCGAGGGCTGAGCCTGCGCCTGCTGTCCGCCCATTCCCTGCCACACGCCAGAGAGATCCGGCTTGCCGTCGGCTGTGCGCGGTGCAGGCGCGTTGAGATCGGGCTCCCCTTTGCCGTCCCGCGGAAGCGTCGGCGCACTCCGCGGATCCCACTGCGCCTCGATGCCGGGCGACAGGAGAGCCATCGCGATCAGAGCCACCACGCAGATGAAGGGCTTCACGTGAGCCTCCCGTGACGAACGGTCGGTCCGGGTCCGGCTAAAGCCGGACACTACGGAACTACGCGACCGGCGCGTCAGGGTATCATTGCGCCGCAGTCCGAACCAGTCGGTCTTCCCCGGAGGAACCGTCCATGAGAACCGCGCTTGTCTCTTTCGTTGCGTGTGTCGCGGTGACGGTGTCAGCGATGCCGGCGGGCGCACATCATGCGTTCGCGGCGGAGTTCGACCGCGACAAGCCGATCACGCTGACCGGAACGGTCACCAAGCTGGAATGGACCAATCCCCACGCGCGGATCTACATCGACGTCAAGGACGAGAAAGGGAACATCGTCAACTGGGACTTCGAGCTCGGCCCTCCCAACGGCCTGATGCGCCGCGGCTGGAACAGGAACTCGCTGCGCCAGGGGCACGTCGTGACCATCAACGGGTTCCTGTCGAAGACGGCGCCGCGGGTCGCCAACGCCAGGACGGTCAAGCTGTCGGACGGGCGCGAGGTGTTCGCCGGGTCGTCGTTCGACGTGGGTCCGGCCGACGAAGACGCGCCAGCGAAGTAGGGCACTGCCCTCCCGGCACCCGGATCTCGTTTCGGCACAGAACTGCACATGGAAAGTTGCTGCTCGGGCGGCCCCATGACTGGTTAATGGGGTGTCTGGCGGAGGCGCGTCGGTCGATAAAAGATCTAGCTTGTCGACCGAGAAGACGACCCCGAAACGCAGGACTGGCTCTGGCGCTGCCGATCTGACGGCGGTCGAGGGCGCTCTCCAGCTGCTCGCCCGCGCGATCCGCCAGTTCCATACCTACCCGGCAACGAGCCCGCTCTGCATCGACGCCGTGATGGCGTGTCACGAAGCGCTGAGGTCGATTCAGCACCGCGATCGCGTGGCGTCGCGCGTCACGCCTCAGGACCTGATCGTCGACGACTCGCACATCGGTGCAGGCACTGTCGTCGAGCACGAGCTGACGCGACGGCT
>JAICEG010000355.1 GCA_025924295.1 Vicinamibacteria bacterium | reverse complement strand
GTCACCATCCATCGTCGCAACGACCGACCCCTCCCGCACCAGCGTCACGTTCGCGCCCTCGCGCGACATCAGGGGCTTCTTCGCAAACGATCTGAGCGAGCCTCGCTCGTTGAGATGCGCCTCCAGCAGATTGGGATGATGCGGAAACAGCTCCCACAGGACCGCGAGGAGCGCCTTGTTGCTCCACAGCATCTTCCAGATCGGCTCGATGACCTGAATCTGCTGCCGCTCGAGTGATTCGAGCATCCGCTGGCCGAATGCCTCGTGGACCATCCACTCCCACGGGTAGAGCTTGAAGATCGACGCGATTCGCGACCCAGCCAGATCGACGAACTCCCCTCGCCCGTCGTCCGCCCCGATCTCGCTCATCGCGATCCCGAGAGTGCCGAGCCCGGCTTCGCTGGCCGTGTCGCGCAAGTACGTGACCGTCATCAGGTCCTCGTGCTCGCGCGCGTCGACATGCGCGAAATAGACTGGAGCCCAGAGGTACTCCTTCAGCTCACGCCACTTCTCCACCAGCCGCTCGTGAATGGAGTTCCACTGGTCGTCATTCGGTGACACGTCCTGCAGCCAATACCACTGCACGACGGCAGCTTCGAGGAGCGATGTCGGCGTGTCGGCGTTGTATTCGAGGAGCTTTGGCGGCCCGCTGCCGTCATAGGCGAGATCGAAGCGGCCGTAGATCGACGGTGGCTCGGCGTCCCATGACTGCTTGATGGCAGCGACGACGTTTGGCGGAATGCCGAACTCCGCGAACCGATCGTGGTCGATGACGTGCTGCGCCGCGTCGAGACAGATCCGCTGAAGTTCGGCGGTCGCGGCTTCGAGGACGTCAATCTCACCGCGCTTGAAGACGTAGTGTGCGGACTCGTCCCAGTATGGGACCCCGAGAGGCGTGTGATAGACGAGCCCTTGCGACTCGACGCGCGCCTGCCAGTCGCGCCGTGGTTCGCCGAGTGCCCGCCTCATCCGCCCACCGAACCGGCCGTGCTGCCGAAACCGCCGCGCACGATGTTGCCTTCACCAATGCGCACTCCGGGCGCTGTAGGCGCAGTGAGGGATCCGCCGCTCAGCGCTGCGCCGATGGGATACCCGCCGGCCCGATACGGCATGTAGTACCAGTAATAGGGATAGCTCCCGCTGCCCCGGTTTTGCGGCGGCGCACACTGCACGTTCTGAACGACCAGGTTCTGTTGATCGACACACACTCGCTGATGCGTCGGCGTCGTGTCGCTACAGTTGGCGAACGACGCGGCCACGAGCGGGACCAGGCCGAGCGATATACTCCGCGATTTCTTCATCTCAACTCTTGGAACGTACTGGCCGACGGGACTATTCAACAGTAAACCGAGGAGGAGCGTTTACCGATCTAGGCTGGAGTTGGAGTTGGAGTTGTTTGATAGAGATCAGGATCGAGCATGGGCTGCTCTCACCTATAGACGACGTCGGACCGGCCTGCGAAGTTCCATCGCAACCTCCGCTGGCCCCCTAACGATCTTCACTCTTCGGTGAATTGCCGCCCGGCACACGCTCGAATCCCACGAGCTTCCAGCCGCTCGCTTCACGCACGAAGTACGCATGCGCCGGCTGCCCCCAGCTCTCTGGACCGCCCTCGAACGCAATCTCCGCGCGGATGTATGTCGCCGGTGTGGAAGGCAAATTCTTGGGCACTGGCACGCTCATGCTCGCCGCCGGTGCGCTGGTCTCTCCGATCGGCGTCGTCGCGCCGGTGGTGTTGTCGAACTGCAGCCAGTTGACCGCGACTTCAGTTGGAGCGGGCGCGACTCCCGCGTCGACTGCGGCATTCCGGTACGTCAGCGTCCCGGCAGCGGTCAGCTGCACGTCAACGACCGGGTTCACCGCCGCCAGGTAGCGCCGAATGATGGCGTCGCGCCGGTCGATGAAGAACTTCGCGAGCATCTCTTCCGACTGCGGGTCGTTGAACTGGCCGACACTCGGTACTGCCTTCAGCATCTCGTCGGTGAACCCCTGCAACCGGCGGGCGGCCCAGAACTTGTCATCCAGCCGCGCGGACCGGAACGCCGAGTTCGCATACCGCGCCTTCCACTTCTCGGGATCCCAATCCGTGTGATCGATCGGAAACGCGCCGACCGCACGTGATCGATACACGGGGATGGTCCGCCAGTCCTTGATATAGAAGCCAAACGTCGGCATGCCAAGCAGCGTCTTCTTGCCTTCGACCAGGTACTCCGAACCCTCGAACGGCTCGCGCGGGTAGATACCCGCGCTGCCGACCGTCGATCCGAAGTCCAGCAGGTGATGCCGGATCACCTTCTTGTTGCCCTGATCGATGACCGTGTCGAGCGTGTTGATCGACTTCGAGTCGACGTGATTGAGCCACGCGGCAAACGTCCCATAGGCGCGCAGCTCGCGCCGGTGCTCGTGCGGCGTCACGTCATTGGGGTCGTCCGAGCGGACGCCGTAGAACCGGAAGCCTCCAACCGGCTTGCCATCGAGCGCCTTGCTTGCGATCACGCGGTATGTGCCGCCGGGATCGCGATGGGCTCGCCGCAGCAGCGCGCGGATATCGGACTCTTTCATCCGCCGTTCGTTTCCGCTCGGCGGCGTGATCCGGGCGCTCTCGTCGATCGTCAACTGCTCGGGATCGAGCACCGACAAGTGGACTTCGGGCACGTGGTACCCGAGTGCCCAGAACAGTTTCGTGACAACCACCTCGGTGCCCGTCGCCATGGCGCGGTAACCGGGCGGATCGACCTTGAGGAACCACACGGTGCCGGTCGAGTCGCGAACGGTGAACCCGGGTGTGACGCCATCGTTCTTGGCGTCGATCACCGCCCAGGTCCCGGGCGCGGGCCCGCTGGTCGTATCCGGTCCCTTGAGAAGTTCTTCGACGGAGACCGGACGTGTGCCCAGCCGATTCGTGAACCAGGTGGAGTCGGGAACTTCGTCCACGGTGTTGACGTTCAGCGCGCGAACGTTCGGCGTCCGGTCGCCCGGCCAGTAGAACGAGTTCTCGATGGTGTCGTAGAGCAGATCGATGCTGCGCTCTTTGACTGCCGACGCATCCTGCGAATCTTCCACCTTCGAGATCGGGTCGTCGGGGTAGAACTTCTTGCCCGCCGCGCCCGCACCGAGCATGGACGTCAGCGCCAGCAGCGCTGTCAGGATCGACAAACGCGACGTGATGACATTTCCAGAGAACATGGCTTAGAACGCGCCTCCCGCGCTGAAGATGAGACGCACGTTGTTCTCGCGGCTGTGCGCAGCCTCGATCCGGAAGGCGTAGCCCTGCACCCCGACCAGGCGCATGCCGATCCCCCATGACTCTTTCAGATCCTGGAAGTCGAGATCGGCACGGCGTGCCGCCACTTTGCCGGTGTCGTAGAAGACCGCCATGTCGAGGAATCGCGCCGGCGTCCACCGCAGTTCGGCGGTCATCAACAGGCGATTGCGATCGCGGAACCGAAAGTCCGGGTATCCGCGCAGCGTCGAACCACCGCCCAGCGCCGGCAGCAGGAAATACGGAACATTGCCGGACTCCTCCAGGTCGGTGACCGTCGCCAGACCGCGCAGCGCGATCACCCAGTTCGCACGCAGGATCGGAATCAACTGGATCACTTCTCCCTCGAGCTGCTGGAACGAATACAGGTCGTTGTCCTGCTCCCGGAAATCATCGAACTGGGCACGAAGGAGGCCGCCCTTGCCCGAGTAGCCAGGAGGCCGACGCCAGTCGAAGGTGGCGCGCGCCGTGCTGTTGACGTAGCTGAAGCTGGATAGCTCGAGTCCCGGTGTGTTGACCGGCGTGAATACATCGTCGATCGAAGGCGACGTGCGTCCACCCGACGTCGTGATGTCGTGATATTGAACGCCGCCGCCAATAGTGAGTGGCCCGACGACATCGATGTCCAGGTTTGCGCCGCCTGTTATTGGCGTGTACCCGAAGCGCGTCTCGTCGTCCTGCTGCGAGTCGTTACCCACGCCGAAGTGCCGCACGTTCGGCGCATCGACGTAGCGCCCCGACAGCGTGACGCGTGCCCGATTCCTCACGAAGGTCGGCAGCGCCAGGTCTACTTGTCCTCGGGAGAACGTATTGATCGAGTACGCGCCGAAGGCATTCAACGCGCCGTCGTCTCCGAACGGCTTTCGGCCTCCAACGCCGGCCGCGAAGCCACCTCCCGGATAGACCGACCCGAACCACGGGTAGAAGCCGTTCGGCGCGCCAGTGATCAGCCCCCAATCCTCGAGCCGGTCGAGCAACCGCTCGAGGCCGTTCTCTTCGGGCGGCCGAATCTGCTGCTGCTTCTCGGCTTGCTGCTGGCTGATCTCGGCAGCGCGCGTGTCCTGCGCCTTCGCCGCATCGTTGGTGACCAACGTCGCACCGACGATGAGAATGGTGATCAAAGCTGATCTGGGCCAGTCCATGACTCGATCCGATGATGTGACGGCGACAGTGCTTGTATACATCTAATCGTTCCTGCGACTGAGCCCTGCAGTCAAGCGCCTGAGCTCGGCGCAAAAGCAGATACCATAAGCGTGCCGTTCGACTCGTCGTGAACGGTGCCCGGACACGACGTCTTATTGGCGCCCTGAATGCCTCAACTCTGCCTTCTTTGCCTTTTGGCTGTGCTGGCGCAGCAACCTGGCGTCGACCCAGTCGATGCGGAGCCTGTCTATCGCAACGGAAAAAGCTGGGAACAATTTCTGGGTGACGTCTCGGCGCAACGGGAGTTGTGGCTGAAGGTCGACTCCGACGCGTCCGTACCGCCCGAATTGATCGAACGCGTCAGCTCGTCAGGTAACGGGCTGTCCATCCTGGTCGTGGCCGAGGACTGGTGCCCCGACTCCGTCTTCACAGTCCCCTACGTCGCGCGGCTGGCGAGTTCCGCCGGCGTCCCGCTCCGGGTTGTCGACGGCAAGGCAGGTGCAGCGCTTACCGCGGTGCATCGAACACCCGACGGCCGCACGGCGACGCCTACTATCGTGGTGCTGCGAAACGGTCGCGACGCCGGCGCGTGGGTCGAGCGGCCGGCCGAACTCCAGAACATGTTCCTTTCGATGTCAACCAACCCCGAGAACGCGAAGCGCTTCTCCCAGAGGCGGGCCTGGTACGAGTCCGATCGCGGGCTCTCGGCGCTGCGAGAGATCGTCGCACTCATCGAAGAGACGCGTGACAAGGAGTAGCCTCCTGCTCCTCGCCCTGCTCACCTGTGCACGAGCAGCTGACGGCGGGCAACAGACCACACCCGATCAACCGCAGCCCAACCCACAGGATCAACATGCGGGGCACGTCGCGCAGCCGTCGCCCGGCGAAGGCTGGACGGGCGCCTGGGATGCGGTCGTATTCGGCACGTTCAACCATCAAGGAGGCCATCGCGGCGAGACCGAGTTCCGCTCGCAGAACTGGTTCATGGCCACCGCGAGCCGGCGGCT
>JAICEG010000354.1 GCA_025924295.1 Vicinamibacteria bacterium | reverse complement strand
TGCAGCGTGATCTTGACGTGTCCATCGAAGCGCATAGGTTTCCTGCCGACTCGAATCGTAGTGTATACGGTCGCCGCGGTTTCACCTTTCGAGCACGTCCAATGCCGTTCGAGCCTGGGCCTGCTGTGGATCGATTCGGAGCGCTTCGCGGAACTCATGAACCGCCCGTGCGAGTTGGCCCTGCTGTGCGAGCACGAGACCGAGGTTCGTATGGGCACCGGCGTTTTCCGGATCAATCTCGAGGACGCGTCGCAGTTCACGCGCCGCCCGCTCGAGTTGGCCCATGTTCACGAGATTCACCGCCAGGTTGGTCCGCGCCCTGACATGCGTGGGATCGCGTTCGAGGGCGCGTTCGTACTCGCCGACGGCCTCCGTCACGCGGCCCATGCGCGTCAGCACCACCCCCAGGTCGTAGTGCGTAATCGCATCCTCGGCCAATTCCGCCGCGCGCCGCAGATACGATTCGGCCTCGGTGTAGCGACCGAGATCACCCAGGCAACTGCCGATCTGGCCGAGCCCCTGATAGTCGTCCGGCACCAGCTGTGCGTAGCGGAGAAACAACTCGAGCGCTTCTGCATTGCGCCCGAGACTGCGCCGCAGAGTACCCAGCTCATAGAGAACAGCTGGATTCGAGGGATCGAACTCGACAGCGCGAACCAGCAGGTATTCTTTCCACGGCGCGTTGTCGCCCGAATCGACGGCCGCAGCCTGCTGAAGCAGAAACGTACTGCTTCGTGATTCCCTGGCGAGTTGATCGACCATCGGATCGGAATACGACGCATACGCCGCCTGACGATCCGCATGCGCCACCACGCGCATGCTGTCCGCCTCACGACCAAGTCGCAGATAGGCCTCGCCGAGCAAACGAAAGGCCGGCCCGAACGCCGGCACGGCAGCGGTGAGCGGCTCGAGGATCTGGCGTGCGCCTTCGACGTCTCCCTGCACGAGAGCCACTCGAGCGAGGCCAAGGGTTGCGTAACTCGATAACGGGACGCTGACAGAATGGACCGGCGTGCCGCCAGGTGGCGATCGATCGGGCTCGCGCGAGGATTGGGCGCGGCGCCACGCCTCCGCCGCCGCCCCGTATCGTCCTTCCTTGAACTCCGCCTCGCCGAGCCTCCACCACGCGGGACCGTAATCGGGGGCGACAGCGACGACTTTGCGCATGCCCGCCGCCAACGCATCGACGCTGCCGCGTTCGCTCTCGGCCAGCGCGCGATAGTAGGTCCACTGCCAATCGGAGGGGTCCAACGCCTCGGCCTGAACGTAACAGCGTTCGGCGCGGTCGTAGATCAGGTCAGCGTGATAGGCGAGACAAAGGGCGCCGACCACCGTGGCTGATGTCGGATCGGCACGCGCCACGGCGTCGCGCTCGCGCAGGTGCTCACCAATGGCTTTCGAGTGAGCGGCAAGATCCGGCAATTGCGGAAGCCGCGCCCTCGCGGCCTGTCGCCTCAGTTGGAAGCCGGCCCCGATCATCACCAATGCGACGATGACGACAATCGCGATCGACCATCGGCGCATCGCGATCACCGCCTCCGGTTGCTCCACACCGTGACGCGCGAGATCCGATCGAACGGACGGCTGATATGCATGCCGCCGGTGACCAGATCCACCGTCCCGTCAGCGTCCAGGTCGCCCGTCGCCAGCGTGATCAGGTGCGTCGGCGACGAGGCGATGCGATGCATCGCAAACTGCATCCGCCCGTTGTTCTCGAGCCAGACCAGGCTCATCGCCGCCGGATCGTCCCAGTTGTTGTACGCGCTGACCACCACGAGGTCCAAGTCGTTGTCACCGTCGACGTCCGCGGCCTGTGGGCTCGATGCACCCGGAAGGTCGGCAAGGCGATGAAACTCGAACTGCATCATCCCCTTGTTCTCGAGCCACTGGACACCGTGCCATGGCCGGCTGTTGGTCGGTGCATAGTCGAACGCATCGCCGTTGCTGAACAGCACGTCGAGATCGCCGTCGCGATCGAAGTCGAGCACCGACATCCAGCTCGATCCAAAGTCGGGGTTGCTCGATCCCCAGATCATCTGCGGCCTGAACTGACCACGGCCATCGCCGAGAAACGCCCAGACTTCTTCCCACTCCTGACTCACCAGCGAGAGGACGTCGGGAGTGCCATCCTGGTTGATGTCGGCGACGATGGCGTTGATCGGGCCGGAGAGTCGGAGGAGAACGTGCTGCTCGAAGGTCCAGTCACCCGTGTTCTCGAGCCAACTCGTGTCCCCGGAGTCGTAGCCGAAGCCGGCAACAGTCAGATCCAGATCGCCGTCGCCATCCAGATCCCCGGCTTGCACGTCGGCAACCCGGGCAAGGCGATCGGCCACGACGCGGTTCGTGAACTGCTGCCTGCCGCTGTTTTCCAGGATGACAACCGATCCAACGCGGTTGTTGCTGGGCGCGAGCACGCCGAGCGCCGCCACGACCAGATCGAGGTCGCCGTCGCGATCGAAATCAATCGCCTCGACGTGTGCCGGTGCGGGCACCGGCCCACCAACTGGAATCTCCGTATACGTGCCGCCTGGAAACTGTCGTATCCAGGTGACCTGATCGCGGATCACGTCGCACACCAGGATGTCCCGAAGCCCGTCGCCGTCGAGGTCGACGATCTGGACGTTCGAGATCTGCGGCCGGCTCTTTTCGAGAACAGCCTCACCGACCGCCTGAGGCACGAAGAAGTCCGAGGGCGATCCCATCGGCAGGATGGCGCGACGCTCGTCGCGCGCGATGGTTGAGGCGTTTGTGTCGGCCGGAGCGCCACGTAGCCACCACGCCGTAACCACCAGCGCCAGTAGCACGAACACCAAGACACCCAGACGTGTTGCTGTCAGCATCCCAGCCTCTCGGGAAAGGCCCGCCGTGGGAGTATAGAGGCATCAGATTACGCAGCTTCAAGACGAAGGATTACACGAATGCACCGTCTGCCTCTTCAAGTGCTGACTCTGTGTGTTGCAGCCATGGCCGTTACCGCCCTTCCCGCATCCGCGCAGGATGTCCCGAGAGTGGAGTTGTCGGGTGGATACCAGTTCCTGAACTTCTCTGTCGAAGGCGAGAGCGAGTCGATGCCGGTCGGGTGGTACTTCGACGTTGCCGGGAACCTGACGCCGATCTTCGGGATCGTGTTCCAGATGGGTGGCAACTACAAGTCGATCGACGAGTCGGTCACGGTCGGTGGCATCACGGTGACGGCGGAGGCCGATCTCAAAGTCCATGAGTTCCTCGGCGGTGTGCGCCTGAACCTGCGTTCTGATTCTCCGATCGTTCCCTTCGCGCAGGTGCTGGCCGGCGCGATCAACGGCTCCGCCGACGTGACAGCCTCCACGACCATTCCCGGCATGCCCCCGATTTCGTTCGACGACGAGGCCTCGGGGACCAACTTCGCCCTCCAGGTCGGCGGCGGCGTGAACTTCACGCTCTCGGACGCGATTGGACTTCGCGTCGGCGCGGACTATCTGCGCGCCTTCGAGGAGGACGCTGGCGCGAACCTCTTCCGGTTTGCCGTCGGCGTGGTCATCGGTCGGTAACCACTTCCGCTCGACGGCACGGGCTGTGCCTCTTTCACCGGCACCAATAAAGGGATCTGCAGATTCCTTCCGGTAATCGACTGTCCGCGTGCGCACGCCCCACGGCATGCCGTGACCAGCGACCGGGAGTGGATATGCGACCAGAAACCGCCCCGTGATGGAGAACTTCCCCGTGATGACACGGCCTCGTCGACAGACTCACTTCACGTTCTTCTGCTTCCTCTTGTCATGCGCGGTGCTGGCGGTCGCGCCTGCGCAGGCGCAACAGAAGCCGGCGGCTCCCTCCCAGGATCCGCTCGTGCGGATGAACGAATCGATGGACGCCCTGACGAGAAAAGTCTGGCCGAGCGTCGTCCAGATTCAGGTGAGCGGGTACGGCCAGCGTGAGGACGGCGCGCGCAGCGACACCGCCGCCGTCGTCGGGCCGCAGAGCTCGACCGGTTCGGGCTTCGTGATCGATCCCGACGGCTACATCATGACGAATGCACACGTCGTGAGCGGTGCACGTCGAGTGCAAGTGGTGCTGCCTGCCGAGAACGCTGATGGCACGCTGTCGACCGCGCTCTCCGGACGAACCTACACGTTTTCAGCGCGCATCGTCGGCATCACCACTGAGCTCGATCTCGCGTTGCTGAAGGTCGACGGTCAGAAATTGCCGGCCCTGCCTCTTGCCACCTATTCACAGGTGCGCCAGGGCGAGACGGTGTTTGCGTTCGGAAGCCCGATCGGCTTGCGCAACAGCCTGACGCACGGGCTCGTGTCGGCCGTCGCGCGACAGATCGACCCCGACTCGCCACTGATCTTCGTTCAGACCGACGCCCCCATCAACCCCGGGAACTCCGGTGGTCCGCTCGTCAACATCCGCGGCGAGGTCGTCGGTATCAACACGTTCATCCTCTCGCAGTCGGGCGGCAACGAGGGATTAGGGTTTGCGATTCCGAGTGCAACAGTCAGAACCGTGTATCGCCAGTTCAGGCAGTACGGCCAGCTGCGACGCCAGGAAGTGGGCATGGGTATTCAAACGATCACGCAAGGCATGGGGAAGGCACTCGGCCTGCCGCGCGACTACGGCGTGATCGTGTCGGATGTCCTGCCCGGCGGCCCTGCCGACACCGCCGGCCTCAAGGTCGGCGACATCCTGGTCTCGGTCGATGGCCAGGCGGCCGACAACGTTCCAACGGTGAACTACAACTTCCGGCTGCGGGATTCGACGGAGAAGGTGCAGCTCGTCGTCCTCAGGGGCGGCACTCAGCACACCATCGGCGTGGCTGCCGTGGAACAACGGGACGACCTCGATTCAGTGACGTCCATGGCTGATCCAGAGAAGAACCTGGTCCCCGAGCTCGGGTTCCTGGGCGTGGAGATCGACGCCAGCATTGCGGCGAGGGCCACCGGGCTCAGAGCTCCCTACGGCATCATCGTCGTCGCTCGGGCTGCGGGTGCATCGGTCGAAGTGCCTCTGCAGCCGCGTGACGTCATCCGCAGCGTGAACAAGAAGGAAATCTCGACGCTGCAGGGACTGAGAGAAGCCATGCGCGCACTGCCGCCTGGTTCGCCCGTGACCCTGCAGGTGCAGCGAGAAGGCCGGCTGATGTACGTCTCTTTCACTCTCGATTGACGAGCGCGGCCGTCGGGATTCGTCGCGATTCGCGCTTCGCGACGCACATCGACGTCAATGACGGCCGGCGGACGAACGCGAATCACCGTGGCCGATTTACTGCCATTCGACGCCCACCGCTTCGCAACCGCGATGGCATGGCTGGGCGCATTCCTCGCGCTCCTCGACCTGGCCGCGGTTGTTGCAGAACGAACCGTCCTCGCGATCGGGCAGAAGATCCGGCGCCGCCGCCTCGAGCGACGCTATCGCTCGCGCCATCGTCACATCGTGCTGTTCTTCGTCT
>JAICEG010000353.1 GCA_025924295.1 Vicinamibacteria bacterium | reverse complement strand
TTCCGCAGGCCGTTCCGGGCGGACGCGTTCGCGCCGATGTGTTCGGCAAACGGCACCGCTTCAACGGCGAACCCCGCTCCGCGCAGGCGGTCGAAGTAATCGCGCCCGTATACCCGCACGTGATCGAACTGCCCGAAGGCACGTTCACGTTCTTTGGGATCGGTGATCGACGGGTCTTCATAGGTCGTGGCGCGATTCGGCTCGAGCGGTGACTGCAGGATCGCCCAGCCGCGCGGACTGAGGACACGACAGAACTCCCTCATCGCGCCCTGATCGTCTGGCACATGTTCCAGCACGTGGTTACAGACGATGATGTCGAGCGCCCCGGTCTCGAACGGGAGGGACGTGATATCCAGCCGAACATCCGCGGCGGCATAGAGATCGGCGCTGATGTACTGCACCCCCGGCGCTGACTTGAAGAGCCTTGCGATCACCGGCTCGGGTGCGATGTGAAGCAATCGTTGTCCACCTCCCAGTAGACCGGGCCGCGAGGCGAGGAACATCCACAGCATTCGATGACGCTCGAGCGACCCACAGTGCGGGCAGCGCGCATTCGGTCTCGGGCGGACGCCGAAGGGAAGGAACTTCGATGCTTCACGCTGACAGCACGCACAATACATTACGCACCTCGGGGCAGGGTTGAAGGAATGGGAAGCAGCGCCACTTCATGGTCGCGCAACGTCAATGCGTTCGTCTGGTGTGCTCCGATCTCCAGCGCGACGTGCCGAACGTCCGCCATGTCAGCGCCAGATTCGTCGGCGTAGGGTACGACGGCGATGTCGTAGTGGCGCTTCTGAAGGCACGCGAGCGTGTCGACGCCGATACGCGTGAAAGAGAGCTTGCCATCGTCATAGGTCCAGGTTCGGTTGACCAGCGGCATCCTCTCCACGAACTTCGCCGAGCCGAGGGGTGTCAGCATGTCCCACTGCACGTCTGGATAACGAAGTGCGAGTAGTGTTAGCTTTCGCGCTGCCAGCCCAAGCGGGATCGACCGGATCAGGAGGCCCCGCCTGCGCGGCGTGACACGCGCGGCGACGAACGCGCTCGGCGTGATCTCCGCGTTTCTGGTGAGCGCGTCGAAGTAGGCTGCGAAGCGTCTGGTTTGAGTGGCGCGATCGAATTCGCGCCGGACGCGAGCGCGGCCAGCGTGCGCAAAGTGCTCGGCCTGTTCCGGGTTCTGCACGAGTCGCGCGACGGCAATGGCGAGGCCGTCGGCGTCACCCTCGTCAGTGAGCCAGCCGGTGGTTCCGTCGAGCACCAGTTCGGGAATACCCGAATGACGGGTCGACACCACTGGAATCCCGGAGGCCTGCGCCTCCATCAGTGAAACCGGAATGCCTTCCTGGTCGCCGGTGCTGGCCGTGATGCTCGGCTGAATGTAGAGGTCGGCGCCGGCGAATTCCTGGCGCGTCTGCTCGTGCGTGAGCGCACCGAGCAACTGCACATTGGTGAGACAGGCATCTGCGACGATCGACTCGAGCCGTTCGCGTTCCGGGCCGCCGCCAATCACCCGAAGCTCGAGATCGAACCCGCGCCCGCGGAGTGTCTGCATCGCGTCGAGCGCGACGTGCACGCCTTTCTTCTCCACCAGGCGGGCCACCATCAGGATGCGGCGCGGGCCGCGAGGGCTCCATCGCTCTGACGGCGGTGTGAACGCGAAGCGTGTGCTATCAACGCCGAGACGCACGACGTGAAGCTGCGACGTGGGCCAGCCGATTGAACGGAGCCGCTCCCGGCCTGCCTCCGAGATGCACAAGGCGTGCATGCCAAGCGCCGCCACGGCGCGATACCGTTCGATCCACCGCTTGTCACGAAGCAAACGCGAGATGTCGTAACCGTGAAAGATGGTCACGGCGGGGCGATTGATGGCGAGCGCGATCGGTAAGCCCATTGTCGCCTGCGGTCCGAAGTGACAGACGACCGCGCGCGCGTCGACTGCCTGTGCGAGCTCCCAGGCCCGTTCCTCGGGCTCGGGCGTGCTCACATTGGCGAGTGGAAAGTGCTGCAGGTTCTCGATGGCCGAGGCGACGACGTGATGATTGAAGCGGTCGAGGCCCGTGATCAGGTCGTAGGTGAAGGTTTCCGAGAGCGGCAGGTATCGGCCGCACACGTGCAGAAGCGTGGGACGGTCCTGGCCGGCCATCACGGGGTTCCCCCGGGCCTGAGCGAGGCGAACACAGTGACCGCGATACCGAGCTCGTGGGCGCGTTCCTCGATTCGCGATTTCATCTCGGCACCGTAGACCAGTGATGCAGCGACGAACGTTCTGGCGCCGGACTCGAGCGCATCGTCGAGCGCGCAGACTGGAAGCCCCTCGAACGTGGAGCCCCACCTCGTCTCGTCACGATCCACGACGCAGGTCACCGTCACGTTCTTGTCGCGCAGCGCGTTCAAGAACAGGCGACCGCCACTGCCCGCGCCACACAGGACGGCGGACGTCAGGCCACGTTGTGACAGCAGGCCCGCAAGCCGCTCGGGCGACATCACCATGTCGAACACGCTGCCTTTGCCGTTCTGAACATCGACGATTCGGGCGCGGCTCAGCGCGAAGTCGAGGGCCGTCGGCCGCTTCAGCAGGCCGCGCTCGAAGAGGGCCTCGCGTGAGTAGCTGAACGCGCCGTCGGTTGGCAGCCGCCACGCGGATTGGTCGAGATACTTGAGATACTGCTGCGACTCTCCCCGATACGCATGCGTGCTGTCGGCGCGCTTCACCATGCGGTCCTGGACCGCCGGCCGCCACTTGAAGTGATGTGTGACTCCGAGCATCGGTGCCAGCCGGCTCCCGAGGCCATTCGGCGGATAGTGATTGCCTCCACTGCGAAGCGAGGTCTTTCGCGACAGCCAGAAGATCGGGTACTTGTCGATGACTGCCTGAGGCTGGCCCAGTCGGACATAGAGATCGGTGGAGCACCACGGATAGGCGTCGAATGGACGTTCGCCGCCATCGACCTTGACGACACCGTCGGATGCGAATCGCTGAAGCATCGGTGCCTGAAAGGAGTCCGAGCGCGTCCAGCGCATCGCGTTGATGGTGCCCGCCAGCGAACGATACGGGAGCTCGAGAAATTCATCGCTGTCGACGAGGACGATCCAGCCACCGCCAAGCTTCGCCAGCCCCCACGACAGACGGTCGCGCTTCTCGTATGGGTCGAAAGTGCCGGTATAGCTGTCCACGATCTCGATGGGGTAGCGTTCCAGCAACCCGAAGAGCGCCTGGTTCTCTTCGACGCCTCCATGGGCGATGAGATGAAACGACGTGACGCCCAGCTCCAGGTAGTGCTGCAGCCACGCCTCGATGAGGTCGTCGTCACGATTCACGTGCGAGATCAGCCTGATGCTCACGCCGCCACCTGCGTGTTGACCGGCTCGCCCATCAGGCCGATATCGATATCAGACAAGGCCGAGAGAACCTGGGTGACGCGCACGTCCCAGCTGTTCCGCGCAGCGAAGACACGACGCTCGGAGTAGTGTGCCGTCGTGCGTTCGCCAAGCGCAGTGTCGATCTTGTTCTCGAACTCCTCGGCCCCGCGGGCCACGTGTACCAGTCCGCCCCACCGTTCGAGCTGACCGACCGGCGAGCTCACGACCGGCTTGCCAGCGGCGAGATAGTCGAAGACCTGAATCGGTGAGCAGTAGTACGCGAATGGGATATCACGCAGCGGCAGCAGGCAGACGTCGAACGAAGCCAGCTTTGCCGGCACGTCGTGAAATGGCATCTCGCCGGTGAGCACCACGTTGGGCAGCGAGCGCAGTGGGGACACGTCGACGAATGACAACGTGGGTCCCACCAGTTCGATCGTCCAGTCAGGACGTCGACGCGCGAGCGCGGCGACCAGATCCACATCGAGCCGCGGTGCGAGCGTTCCCACGTAGCCGATTCGTGGCCTCTGATTGGTGACCGAGGGAGGCTGGGCACCGAGATAGCGCTGCCAGTCGCAACCGTTCGGCACCAGAGAGACTCGCCTGGCTCGCGATCCGACCCAATCGACCAGCGGTTCGCTGACGCACAACGCCAGGTCGACGCGGGGCAGCAATTCCCGCTCGAGCGCCGCAAGTGCCTCGATCTCTTTGCGTTCGCCATCGTCACGAAGCTGCGGGCCGCTCGGCGTCGCATGCAGGTCGGCGATGTCGTAGACGACACGGTCCGGGCGGAGCAGGTCGATGAACGGCAGGCCGTGCGGCGAGTAGAGCCACAGCACGCATTGCCGGTTGTGGCGCCACTGTTCGAGCCGTGCCGCAAGCCAGCCGTAGGTGATCTGCTTGGCCAGCGACGAGCGGCGCATCCCTGGCATGACGAACGGCTCGTGGACCCAGAGCGTTGGCGACAGCCGTCGGGTGCGACGCCGGAAAGGCCATTCCTGCGCGCGGACCGCCCGCGGGGGATTCACATACACCACGGTCGTGTGCCGCGACAGCCGCTCCATGAGGTGCTGCTTCCGATAGCGCAGGAATCCCCAATCCGTGCTGGAGAGGCAGACGATGAGCGGCGGCACCGTGGGCATGCGCGTCGGCTCCGTGCAAGTCCGGAACCGGGGTGTTGCACGAGGAATGCTCGGATCACGGCCGATTTTCAAGGGTTTGATCGTCGGGAATCCGACGCGGTTGTCGGCGGTACGGCAGGAATCCTGGCCATTGGGCTCAGGCCTCCGGCGGCTCTCGGCTGGCTAGCCATAGCGGCATGTCCGTTGCTGTTCGCGCTTCAGTGCCTCGCCGCAGACTCCGAGTCCTTCATGCCGCTCCGTATCTGTGGAGCGGAGCAGGGAGCGTCATCACACGGCTGATCGAGTCGCAGGCGGAGCACCACGACGTGACGGTCATCACCTCGCCGGTCTCAGGCGATCTGCGAAACTGGACGGAGTACGACTCGCGGCTGAAGAGGCGCGGGATACCGCGGCGACAAAT
The DNA here is from genome assembly GCA_025924295.1 of Vicinamibacteria bacterium. Classification (GTDB taxonomy): domain Bacteria; phylum Acidobacteriota; class Vicinamibacteria; order Vicinamibacterales; family UBA2999; genus Gp6-AA40. The sequence continues at coordinate 544 of JAICEG010000353.1, read as the reverse complement.
CGATCTCTTTCATCGCGACAGCCAGGTGTTTTGGGCCGCGGTGACAGAGATGCGTCAGGCGATCGACGAGATTCAGCCCGACATCCTTCACACACACGCCGGCACGCCTACGGCCGTTGCCGTACTTGCACGCAGTGGCTCGACCTGTCCCTCGGTCGGAATGGTCTCGCATTTTTACAGTTGGGGCCTCGGCCGCCCGGCGTGGATGAACGAGATGGACCTGTGGGCCTTCCGCCAGGCAGACACCGTCATCTGCTCTGCGCTGGCGTATCGGGAGATCCTCAGGCGCGGCGGCGTCGCGGCACGGCGGCTGCGGATGCTGCCCTGGGGGATTTCGGTGCCCGATCGTGGCGCGTCCGCCCGCGGTCATCGTGACGTACCGATTATCGGCACCGTCGGTCGCGTTGAACGACGCAAGGGACAACTCGATCTCGTCAACGCGTTTGCGAATCTTCGCAGGCGCCGGCCCGACGCCATCCTCGAGATCGTCGGTCCGATCGCTGAAGAGACGTACGCGTCGAGCATCCGCGCGGCCATCAGGCGG
>JAICEG010000352.1 GCA_025924295.1 Vicinamibacteria bacterium | reverse complement strand
CGCCAGGGCGCACCGGGCCGCACAGCGTCCCGTCCATCCGGTAACAATCCCTTTCGCCTAAATAGACTTGCGCGGCTTCGCCGGATTTCTAGATCGCGGTCGGCTCGGCGTACTGGAAGTCGTCCATGACGACCAGGTCGTACTCCCTGCCGTCGACGTTCTTGCTCGACAGCGGAGGACTGTCTACAAAGACGACGTGCTGCTTCGACCAACCGGGTAACTTGACAAAGCCGCTTCATAAAAGTGTCTCAAAACTGGATCGACAAGGCATGACGTAGACTGGCGCTCGTGGGTGATCTCGGCGGATCGAGGTCCGGACACAGGCCTCCGAGTTCACTCAACAGGACGCACGGTCTGCGGCCGATCGACCTTTCGATAGCCATAAGTGCATCGACGGGAACCGGGGTTAAACAGGCGGACATGGAAGTGAACGGCTACGAACAGGATGAAACGACTGGACCGCACGAGAATCGCCGAAATTGTGGTCGATGCAGTTTCTGGACACTGCGCGGGTGCACAACGGCCTCGACGGCCACGTTAAGGTGTTTGACACGAAGCCTCGTCATGGCCTCATTGAAATATTCCACCGGTACTGTGAGGCCCTGATAGCGTTTCAGCGAAGCGAGGGAGCCGATTAAGCGGTTGCCAATCGAGGGCGTCGCAAAGTCGAAACCCTCCAGCATGAGCGGAACGATGTTGCGGCGGTACTCCAGCGCAGTCTCGATCTCACGTCGCAACCAGTCGCCGGGGTGGTCGACACGCTCTAAGGCCGAAGGCGTTAGGAGGATCAGGAAATGCGCACGGGCCTTGATGTTCTCCTGGATGACGTGCTCAAAGTCGCCACCTGCGATTCCCTGGTAGTCGAAAAATACGTCATAGCCGTGGTTCGTCAAGTTCTGCGAGATGGCGAGTGCCCACGCAGATCCGGTGGTGTGGCGGTAGCTGATAAAGACCGATTTCACGATGCGGCTCATGAGTGTGTCCGCAACGGTCACAGGCGGGGTTCGACTCGCATTATATTCGACAGGCTGTGCCCACCGGGAATGGGTATGCGCAGCGTTTCGCTGCTCCGCTCAGTTCGAGTTCCTGCTCTGGTCTCGGGCTGCACTGCACCTCGAAATCCACGCGCTTCGACACCAGCTCGCCCTGCGCTTCTTGCGTCGAGCGCACCGATACCAAAACGGCACGAGACTCGCGCCGAGGGGACGCCACCCCTCACGCGCTAACCGGTTGACCCAGGATTGAATTATTGAGATTTTCTGGCGTCCCCACCGGGATTCGAACCCGGGTTTCAGCCTTGAAAGGGCCGCGTCCTAGGCCTCTGGACGATGGGGACGTATGGAGCACCGTGGTCGAGCGCCTCGCGCCAACCACAAACATCCTATCTTAGCGCGTCTCGCCGGCAGATTCAGCCTGCCGTGACCCGGGCCCAAGGGGTTTGCGGGGTGTGGTCAGCGGTTCTCCCCAGGGAGTAGGCTCAATGAATGAAACCCGTTCCCCCGAGTCGGGATGCATACGGTCAGCAAATCCGCGCGTTCCTCGAGCGCGGTACTCCGGTCGAGATCGTCGAGCGTGACGACGGCTTCGTCAACGCCGGCCCGACCAACGCGTCGTATTTCGCCGACCTCCGGCACTGGTCGAAACCCGAACAACGCGCGATTCGATGCGCGCGCGGACGAACAGCGCTCGACGTGGGATGCGGCGCCGGTCGCGTGGCGCTGCACCTGCAAGCCAGGGGCTTTCGCGTCATCGCCATCGACAACTCGCCGCTCGCCGTCAAGACCGCCAGGTCACGCGGTGTGAAGGACGCGCGCCTGCTTCCCTTCGAGAACGTCGGCACGCTTCCGCGCGGCATCGTCGACACCGTTGTCATGTTCGGCAACAACTTCGGTCTGTTCGGCAGCTACTCCCGCGCGAAGAGGCTGCTCCGGCAGATGCACCGCATCACGCGCGACGGCGCCGTGCTCCTCGTGCAGTCGCTCGATCCGTATCAGACCGACGAGCCCGCTCATCGCAAGTACCAACGACTCAATCGTCGTCGCGGGAGAATGTCGGGCCAGATTCGTATTCGGATCCGCTACCAGGAATGGGTCGGCCGCTGGTTCGACTATCTGCTCGTCTCACCCGCGGAGATGTCGGCGATCGTGGATGGCACCGGATGGGACGTCGATCGCTTCTTCACCGTCGACAATCCACGGTACACCGCCGTGATCCGAAGAGTCTGAGCCGTGACGGCGCCTTACCCCGGACTCTGCGGAACCTGCACACACGCACGAACGATCGCCTCGTCGAAGGGCGCCACGTTCCTTCGGTGTGAGCTCTCATTCACCGACGCGCGCTTCGCGCGCTACCCGAGGCTGCCAGTTCTGACGTGCAGCGGTTATGCGGCACATCGTTTGCCCTCCTCCATCGCGGAGGAGGGTCATGACTCGACGAAAAACTGATCAGGACGGTGGCAGGCGCGATCGACGAGAGCAGAGCCGGCGATCGCCGACAGCTGAAGGCCGGCCGCGCACGGCGAGCGGCCAGGCGCTCGAGAAAGAGGATCAGGCAGACAGCGGACCGGATCGCGATCATGCGATCACGAGGCACACCCGCGAAGCGTGAGCGAGTCCGGCCGAAGCCGGACACGACTCAGTCCGGCTTCTGGCCAGGTTCACGATTGCCGGGCAGTTGACGCTCGAACTTGTCACCGTGCCCGCGACCGGGATCGTCCATCGGCCGCTCTTTTGCCGGCTGATAGGGATCAGTGGGCGGTGGATTCTGCGTGTGGCGTTTTCGGTCCTGCTCCCGCTTCGGGTTCTGATTGTCAGCCATGGTCATCTCCTGGCAACTGGGCCGTACTTTCGCGACCACCGAGGAGTGATGGCAACGCCGGTGCCAGATACGTCGAGGACTGATGAGTGGAGGGACCTCGCTTGCAGGAAGTCTTCGAGCTCGCGACCAGTCTGTGCTCTTGTAAATTCTGGCATCGCCGACGGTTCTTGCAGCGGATGAGCACGGAGTGTGTGCCTCACACCTGGACTGCTGCCGTCGACGCGCGGGCGTCCCGACTCAGCGAACCGGGATTTTTTCGTGCGGGAAAGTGCGGAGACCTTGCGAGTCGATCAGATGATGCCGTCAACGATCGCGACGGCTATCCCGAGGATGGCAACTGTCACCCACATCCAGCGATGGAGTCGTGTCCACTTCTTCGGCGGGAGCAGCATGACAGTCATGCGCGAAGGCTAGCACAGATGGTGGGCCCCCCGGGGATCGAACCCGGGACACCCTGATTAAAAGTCAGGTGCTCTACCACTGAGCTAGGGGCCCTGAGAAGCACAGCATTGTACCATGCGCGCTTTTTCAGCCGTGTCCCGGGCCGCGCTTCACTTGCGTCCGCGTTCGCTTGCGCAGTGGATCTGAATCGATAGGTTTTTGTGTGCAGACCGCTGACGCGATCTGCTGAACACTATCGGTGTCCCGCGCGCCGTGGCAGCAGACGATCCGCGAGCGTGTAGAGCGTGTACGGAGGCGCCAACTCCATCTGATCGACCGTGTCGGGGTGCGCCGCTGGAGCGCTCGCGGCCTTGTAGACCGCTTTGCGCAGGACCAGCTTGTCGACTTCGTTGGTCACCCATCGCGCTGACACGAACGAGATGAAGAGATCGATGCATCCCAGAAGAACGAGCCCGAGGCTGCCGTTGGCGTTGAGCGTCGAGCCGGCGGCCTGGATGGCCCAGAACAGACAGAGGGTCACCGTGACCCCGGTCAGGATGTTTCCAACGATGCCGATTCGGACCACACGGGTCCCGCCTGGAGTCAACGTGACGATCGAGGGCAGCAGGCGCGCATGGTCGGACAAAATCGCGTTGAGTGCCCCTCCTACTCCGCCGATGACAAGCGCCAGGAACCAAAGAGAGGACGTCATGGCTGCTAGACCGTTCTCCTGGGGCCAGGCGTCATGCCCAACCCTACCCGAGTGGAGAACGTTCGTCCCAAGCGACCGGTACAGGTCGAGGTGGACTCTGCCTTGCCGCGGCGCGTGGCTTCGTGCCAAGATGCCCGAGGGTGCACCATGGACGGGCCTGTAATGACGACTCCGCCTGTATCCAATCCCCCTTCGCTCGAACTCCTCCGGCGCGCACGTGCTGGCGACAGCGGCGCGCTCGAGCGGCTGTTCCAACGCTATCTTCCTTCCCTGCATCGCTGGGCTCACGGGCGGATTCCCCGCTGGGCGAGAAACTCGGTTGATACCGCGGACGTCGTGCAGGAAACCGTCCTGCAGACGATTCGCAACCTTGGTTCCTTCGAGCCGCAGCGCGAGGGTGCGCTGCTCGGCTACCTGCGGCGTTCGCTGCTCAACCGCATTCGCGATCGTTTTCGCTATGCCGCGCGCCACCCCGCCCCTTCCGAATTGACCGACACCTCGGCCGATGCGGGCGCCTCGCCGCTGGAACTGGCCATTGATGAAGAAGATCGCCGGAGATACGCCGACGCGTTGACACGTCTAGCGCCAGGCGATCGTGAAGCGATCATCGGGCGGATCGAGCTTGGATACAGCTACGAGCAGCTCGCGCTCATTCTGAGGAAACCCACGCCCGGGGCTGCCCGCGTCGCCGTACGACGGGCACTTCTGCGACTCAGCGACGAGATGCGCTGTGAGCGATGAGGAGCTGAGCGAATCGCTCGCCGCGGCCGTTGCCGATCACGCCGCGATCGATTGGCGGGCATCGTCCGATCGCCTCAAGGGGGCTGACCCCGAGTTCGTTCATTCGCTGCACGTCATCTCAGCCATCGGTCAGGCGCGCCGTGCCAGCGTCGTGGCCGATCACTCGCGCGGTGCGCGTGCGCTGCTGGTGCTCGCGGTTGCAATCGCGACGTTGACCAGCTTGAAACTCGCGGTCGCGGCAATTGGTGCGCTGATCGGCTGGACCTTCATCGCTTCCGGTGTGGTGCCATGGGCCTCGACGCTGAACGTCTTGCTGTTCGGCGTCTCGGGCATCCTGCTCATGGCTGGCAGCACGCGCGATCGCCGCGTGCAGGCACTTGGCCTGTTCTTCCTCATCATCGCCTCGGCGTTTGTCGGTCCGCTGCTCGTCGTCCTGCGCGGCAGTCCCCTCGCAGGAGTTGCGGCCTTTCTCGCGCCGCTCTATGCAGACGCGTTCCTGGCATTTGCCCTCTGGCTCTTTGTCTGGCTCTTCCCTTCCGAACCAAAGCCTCGTTGGGCACGGACGATGGGCCGGGGTTTTCTGATCGTGACGAGTGTTCTCGGTCTCGTATTGTTCAGTGCAAACGCCGTTCTCGGGCTCTCCTTCATTCCCGAGCGCAGCGCGCTTTGGCTTCTTGACCGAACCGCCTCGACCCTTCTGTATTGGCCTCTGCTCTTCGCGGTGATCGCGCCCGCGATCCCCTATTTGATCTGGAAGTCGCGCGTGGAAACGGCCGCGAACCGCAGGAAGGTCTCGTGGTTCGTGGG
>JAICEG010000351.1 GCA_025924295.1 Vicinamibacteria bacterium | reverse complement strand
CAGTTCCCGCGCGACCAGCACGCCAGCAGCGGTGAGCACGACCAGGACGAGGACAAACCTGCCGTTCGTCAGCATCTTGCGCACGGGAACCTCCTTGAAGCGTGGCGATTATAGCCCCGGTCCCTTGATAAAGGGTCGGTCCTTGGTCCGTCCTCTTGTCCTGGTCCCTGCATCGCTCGAGTTGAGCAGCTCGTTGCGAGTCCGAACGGGTGACGCCGGAAGGGGCCTCCCCGTCCGCCGCGCAGGCCCGGGGCCCCCAACGCGCACGCTTGCGCATTGGGGTGGAGGTGCCTCCCTCGTGACATGTGTTATTGGCGCCGAGGACGGACGGGACGGGGAGACCCGGCGGCAGGACCCGTGAGCCCCGAAGCCGAGGCTCAACTCGAGCGCCACAGGTTCGGCTGAAGCCGGACACTACGAACCCGCTATTGGGAGCTGGAAGTTGAGCCGTTGGGAGTTGATAGCAGTCGCTCAGCCGTGACGAAGCGCGGCTCGATGTCGACCGGCACGCCGGTGAGCTTGTCGAGCACGGCCTGGACCTGCGGCCGCACCACGCCCAGCTTTTCCATCATCTGCTTCCCGGCGTTGTAGTCACCAACCGCCTGCATCGTCATGATGTCGCGCGTGAGATCGATGACGTTCTGGCGGATGCGCTCCGGGTTGACGGCAAACGTCCCGCCCTGCGCGACGGTCACGCCGCCGTTGTCGAGGAAGTAATTGAGCTGAATCGCCACGCCGCGCCCGTGCGCTTCAGTGATGCCAAAGCGAATCGACCGGAACATCGACGCGAGATACGTGACGTACATCGTCTGGTCGAGCGCCTTGTCCAGCTTCTGCTGGTTGACCAGGAACTGCAGCGCAAACAGACCCGAGATGTCCGCCTTGGCTTCTTCGATCGTGCTGTAGGCGTCCTTGAACTCCTGTCGCACGGTGGTGGCGCGTCCGCCGACGCTGATGTTGTGCGGACCGAGGCCATGCATCAGCTCGTGCATCAGGATGTGCGTGAAGAACGCATCGAAGGAGACGTGCTGCCGGTCGTCTGCCGCCAGCGCCACCTGGGCGATCGGCTGAAGCACCATGCGGAACTTCGCTTCCTGGTTGTTCTTCAGCATCACGCGCTTCGAGCCCTTCTCGGCAATCACGCGCTCGTCGTTGGGCAGGTTGAACGCCGCCGTCTGCACGCCGCGATTGGCATCGCCCGACGAGAAAACGGTGTTGACGACGCGAATCGGCGCCAGCGCGCCAAGCTTGGGATTGCGGTACTTCGGATCGATCGGCAGGTTGTTTTCGATCTCCTGCAGCTCCGATCCGAACCGCGCCAGCTTCTGCGTCTCGGCATCGTCGCGCAGCGTGATGAACGCCTCGAAGGCTGCCTTGTAGTTGAACCACTCGTCCTCGTACACCTCGTACGGGCCGATGGTCGGTTCGATGGTCGCGTCGAGCTCCATCCAGGCGACGTCGCTGTCGTAGTAGTCGTTGCTCAACAGGCTGGCCGCGCGCTTCTCGAGGTAGTTCTTGAGCGTGGGCTGTTTGGTGAGACCTGCCGCCTCGCGCAGGAGATCGGCGACGTGCGCGATCTCGCCCTGATACTCGAGGCTGTACGGCACGGCCATGAACTTTCCGTCTGGACCACGCCGGATCGTCGTGAAGAACCCGGTGGCCCTGGTCCGCTCGGCGGAACCGAGCGTCTTGAACCACGCTTCGACGTCAGCCTTCGCCGCACCCGCTGGATAGAAGTTCGCTTCTTCAGGCTTCTCCGGAGCCCCGGCAATGAACGACTTGTTCTCGTCGAGACGAGACCATGGCCCCTTGTTGATCAGGAAGTAGTGAAGGCGCGCACGACCGAGTGGCGAGTCGTCGCGCGCGAGGTCGATGAGCATCGCCTCGTTGCCTTCCCAGACCTGGCGAAGGAAGAGCGCGTCGAACACCTTGGCAGCCTCGACGAGTTTCGCCAACGCCTGGCGTTCGTTGTCCGGCAGCGCGGCCACGTCGGCGGTCAGCTCGACGGGCGCAAAGCGCGCCGCCATCGTTTGCAGCTTTTGCGTTTCAGGATCGGTTGTCGGCGTTGTCGTCTGCACGGCTGGTTGTGGCGTTTCCCGGTTGCAAGCCATCGCTGCGAATCCAACACCGATGACGGCAATCAGAAGAATCGTGTATCTCACCTAGTGCACTCCGGAACTCGTCTGCAGGTTGGCCGGGTCGGCCCCGAGACGGCGAATGGCTTCTTCCCACATCTGCTCGGGCGGCACGCCGAAAATGAGACTCGGGTCCACCTGGGTCATGAGCCACGACGACGACGCGATCTCGTTCTCGAGCTGCCCCGGACGCCAGCCGGCATACCCGACCACGACCTTCGTCCGGCTCGAAGGAGGCTCCTGCAGCAACTGCAGCGTCAGCGTCCGCGACACGGACAGCAGCAGACCCGGAACGATCTCACGCTGCTCGTCGTCAGGACCCTGCGCTTCGGCCATCAGCACCCATGTGCTCTGCGGGTCGACCGGTCCGCCGATCCATAGTTTCAGATCGGGATCGACACGAACCGGCGGCTCCGTTCGCACGATCTCGCATGCAGGTTCGTGCATCTGGCGATTGACCACGAGCCCGAACGCACCCTCTTCCGCGGTGTAGTCGCAGATCAGCACGACGGTTCTCGCAAAGTTGGGATCCGCCATCTGGGGCATCGACAGGAGGAGGATGGGGGCCGTGCCGGACATGCTCCCCATTTTACCCCCTGGGCTGGTCGAAGCTCCGCGTTCCGGTTAACGCTGTGCAGGGTCGACGCGAATCTTCTGAAATCCCTGGTCGTCGGCGTATTCCCGATTGTCCTCGCAGATGTACTCGAGCAGCGTGTAATCCTTCATGCGTTGGTAGGCGAACGTGAAGGTCCATGGCTTCTCGAGCACAGTCGGATCTTCAATCGTGATCTCGTTCCACAACATATCGGGCGCCACCAGTCGCATGCGCTCGCGAATGCGCATCTCCTTCGAGTGCGGCACGTTCTGGTAGCGCACGTTCTCCTTGATGCCGATCGTATCGACGATGAGCGTGTCCCCTTCCCAGCGCCCGACCGAGTGGCCATAGAACCCGGGTTCGATGTCGTCGAGCGCTTTCTGGGGCCGATCCATCAGGATGCGGCGAACCTGCGTGTAGGCCTCTTCGATGATCGTGATCTGCCCGCGGCTCTGCAGGATCTCCATCGGAAAGACCGCTGTCATCATTCCCGGCATGCCGTCGGGCAGGCACGCGACGGCGTTGTTCGCCAGCGGCTGTCCCTTGGCGTCCGCCTCGCGGATCGCCTTGAGCCGTGACTGCCATTCCGTTCGGTACGGTTCCTTGACCGCCGGCGCCGCTGCCGGTGGCGGTGCTTTTGGTGCACTTGCCTGCGCGGAGGCCGGCACGCCGACGGTGAACCCCTGTCGGAGCCACGAACCGGTGATGTCCGGAACCGACGGCGTCTGCGCCGCGATGATGTGAGACGCGACGACCAGCAGCGCCGACGCTGCGACCAGCAACAGTCTGTGCGCACGCATCGCCTACTCCTGTGTGGTCCGCTTGAAGCTGCCGATGTTCGGGACGGGCAGAGCCATCGTCTTGCCGTCGGCAAGCACCACTTCGAGCCCGAGACCGACGGGCTCGCCGCTCAGCAGCGGCGCCATGACGACCTGTACTTTGTCGCCGGCCTTGATCATGTTCGACCGCCAGCCGACGCGCTGCATCATGTTGATGCTCGTCAACTCGATGCTGAAATGCTTGACCGTGCCGTCACTCTGCGTGACGTCCATCTCGATGAACCCGTGAGGATTGGTCCACTGGAAGCGGGTCACCGTGCCGCTCAGCGTGAGCGTTCTCGTGTGGTCGTAGACGGCAAACGAATGATGCGCGAATACCGGAGCGAGCACGGCGATCACAACGGCGAGGGACAACATTCCTGTGCGTCCGGTCATGTGTTCCTCCAAAAGTGTCGCGGTGATGATAACGCGTGGCCGGTCGCCTGGGTGAGGCGGGTGGGAAGAACAGGACCCGCCCTACGTCTTCCGCGCCTGCTCCATGGCCCAGGTGATGTGTTCCTGCACCAGTGGATCGCTGATGGACGGGCGATCGGCGGCGGGCTCCTGCAGTGCGGCAAGAGAGTCGGGGTCGCCCTCGTTCCCGATCGCGACGGCAAGATTGCGCCTGAGCCCGACGAGCTTTGCGCGCGTCATCGCACTTCCCTTCAGCAGCGCGCGCAGGTCGGCATCGGGGACGCGCCAGAGATCGACGAGGCGAGGCAGGTCGAGCCCGGCGCGCGGCTGCCATGGCGCGTCGCTCGACGACGGCGCGGGCTGATTGTAGGGACAGACTTCCTGGCAGATATCGCAGCCGTAGACGTGCCCGCCCATCGACGAGCGATGTTCCTCGGGAATCGACGAGCGCAGCTCGATGGTCAGATACGACAGGCACCGGTTCGAGTCGAGCACGGCTGGCTCGACCAGCGCCCCCGTTGGGCACGCCTCGAGACATCGCGTGCAACTACCGCATTGCTCCAGTCCCTGTTCGTCCGGCGCCAGCGGCAGCGTGCAGATGATCTCACCGAGAAACAGCCACGACCCGACCTCCCGATTGATCAGGCAGGTGTTCTTGCCGATCCATCCGAGGCCGGCATATTGCGCGTAGACCCGCTCCTGCACGGGACCGGTATCGACGTAGGCCCGTCCCTCGAAGGGTCGATCGCTGGTCGTATGCATCCACTCGAGCAGATCGTCGAGCCGCGACTTGATGACGTGGTGATAGTCGTCGCCCCAGGCGTAGCGTGATAGTCGGGCGACATCCGACGGCTGCTCGTCGCCGTACGGCCGATTCGTGTTGTAGAGAGTCCCGGTGACGATGACGCTGCGGGCGCCCGGCACGACGTTGCGGACGTCGGCGCGCCGTTCGCGCGTGCGGCTCATCCACGCCATCTGCCCTGCGTAACCTCGCTGCAGCCACTCCTCGAGAAACGACAACTCGGGGAACGCCTCTGCTGAGGCGATACCACACAGGTCGAAGCCGAGTTCACTCGCTTTTCCCTTGATGGCGTCAGGGGTCAACACGCAGCAATTCTGGCGTACTTGGGGTTATCCGAAGGTCAAAGGGCAAAAGGCAAAGGTCAAAGGCGAGGTCAAAGGTTTCAGGTCAAGCGTCTCAGGTCTCAAGAGCACACCAAATCTGCTCTCGCGTACGAAGTCGTCGTCTCTGCGCACGCCCTACTCATCCCGCAGCGCGATGACCGGATCGACGCGCATCGCGCGCATCGCTGGTATGTAGCCGGCCAGCCCCGCAACGGCGACCAGTACAGCGGCCGCGGCGGCGATCGTCGCCGGATCTCCGGGGGCCAGGCCGAACAATAACGACTCGATCAGTTGGCCAGCGCCCAGCGCCGCCGGAAGACCGAGCACCACACCGGCGACCGCCAGAACGAGCGCTTGCCGCAGCACATTCCAGAGCAGCGACATTCGTTCAGCGCCAAGCGCCATGCGGATGCCGATCTCGCGGCGCCGT
>JAICEG010000350.1 GCA_025924295.1 Vicinamibacteria bacterium | reverse complement strand
ACACAACCGCGTCCGCTTGGTAGCTGCTTATGGTGGCATCGCCATCGCAGTTTGTATGTGCGCACCGTTGTTCGGTGTCCAGAACGCCAGGACGGATGTCGGAAGCCGCGCGAACCGAGCAGCGCCTCGTTGATGTCGATCTGCGCGCGAAAACGCTCGAGAGCGACTACCGCCAGCAGGCAAGCGACCAACTAAAGCTCACCACCATGCGCTCACGGGTCGCGAAAACTGATTGCCGGCCGGAAGCTGCATCCGGACTCCATCGCTTCTCAGCAAAGAGACACTTCAAATCCGAAGAATGAGGTGAAGCGTTCATCGGCAGAATCGGTGTGCACCGCGCTACGCCTGCTCTCTTCTTCGCTGCTGCATATCCCAAACCGGCCATCGGTTTCTTCGAGGCTGGGCGACACCGGCGCTAGCACGGGCGTAGCATAGTGGGGCATCTGCTCGTTGCCGGTCTATGGGGGGAGGGCAACCGTGCCACAACGGCGTCGCAAAACCTCGTCGAAGCAGCGTTCTCGGCCTGCGCGGCAGACTATTGACCGCCTGCGCCTTGCCCTGAAACGAGAGCGCGAGGAACGCAAGGAGGCGCTCGAACGGCAGACGGCGACCGGGGAGATTCTGAAGGTCATCGCGGGCTCGCCCTCGGACGTGCAGCCGGTGTTCGAGACCATCTGCAAGAGCGCAGCGCAGCTATGCAATGCGAAGGACGCCGTCCTTTGGTACGTCGATGGCGACACCATGCGTGTCGGTGGGCACTTCGGGGATCTGCCCGTCGAGGAAGTCCCCGTCGCGAGTTCGGCGCCCGGCCGTGCCGTCCTCGACCGCGAGGTCGTTCACGTGCGCGATCTGCAGGCGGAAACGGCCCGCTTCCCCAGGGGCTCCGAGGTTGCCCGCCGTCTGGGACTGCGCACGACGGTCAACGTCCCGCTATTGCACGAAGGGAAGGCGATCGGCGTGATCTCGGCTCGGCGGGCGGAGATCCAGCCCTTCAGCGACAAGCAGATCGCGCTACTCAAGACCTTCGCCGATCAGGCGGTGATCGCGATCGAGAACGTGCGCCTGTTCAACGAGACGAGGGAGGCGCTCGAGCGCCAGACTGCGACGAGCGAGATTCTGCGCGTGATCAGCCAGTCGCCGACTGACACCCAGCCGGTGTTCAAGACCATCGTGGCCAGCGCGGCCCGACTATGCGATGCGGACTTCAGCGCCGTGGCGCGCTTCGAAGGCGGCCTACTCCATCTCGTGGCGGTCAACAACATGTCTGCGGCCGAGACTGCGGCGTATCACGCCGTTTTTCCGCGAGCGCCGGGACGAAACTTCGCAATGGGTCGGGCTTTCGTCGATGGTCGCCCGGTACACATCGAGAATATCGAGACGGATCCCGACTACGACCCGTGGACGCGAGAGGTGCTGTCGCGCGCGGCCGCCTATCGGACGTTCCTGGGAGTTCCCATTTTGCAGAATGGCCTGCCGATCGGCGCGATCGGATGTGGCCGACACGAGATGAAACCGTTTACGGCCCCCCAGATCGAGCTCGTAAAGACCTTCGCCGATCAGGCGGTGATCGCTATCGAGAACGTGCGACTGTTCAACGAAACGAGGGAGGCGCTCGAGCGCCAGACGGCCACCTCCGACATCCTGCGCGTCATATCGAGCTCGACCACTGATGTGCAGCCGGTGTTCGACGAGATCGTGCAGAGCGGCCTGAGGCTCTTCCCAGGGGCTACTGTCGTCGTCGCACTTCCGGACGACGAGCGGGTCCGTATCGCGGCAGTCGCAACGGCGAACAGTGCGGACGAGGCTGCGATTCGTTCTGTCTTCCCGATCCCCCTCAGGCGTGAATACATGCACGCTGTTGCGATCGTGGACCGACGGGTGATCGATGTCCCGGACGCGGCAACCAATACGGACCCGTCGCTTCCCGGAGTCCGCAGCTTCCTCGCCACTGGGCTGCGAGCGGCCACCATCATGCCGATGCTGCGCGGCGATGCGGCGATTGGTGCGATCAGCGTGATCCGGCGCGCGCCTGGCCCGCTCACCGACAAGCAGATGGCGCTGCTGCGCACCTTCGCCGACCAAGCGGTGATCGCTATCGAGAACGTGCGTCTGTTCAAGGAACTGCAGGAGCGCACTGATGCGCTTACGAAGTCGGTTAATCAGCTCACGGCGCTTGGGGAAGTAGGGCGTGCGATCAGCTCGACTCTCGACCTCGAAACAGTGCTGAATACGATCGTGTCGCATGCCGTGCGGCTGACAGGGCTCGACGCAGGCGTGATCTATGAATACGACGAGCCGGCCGAGCTTTTCCACCTGCGCGCTGCTGAGAACATCAGCGAAGAGCTCCTGGAGACCTACCGCAGCAGGCCAATCAGGAAGGGTGACGGCGCTGTGGGCGGCACCGCTATCGCCCGCGAGCCAGTTCAGATTCCCGAGACACAGGACGAGAGCTATAAGAGCCAGCTCCGAGATCTCATCATCCGCACCGGGCGAAGGGCGCTGCTCGCGGTGCCGCTCATGCACGAAGAGCAGATTGTGGGCGCGCTCGCCGTGCAACGGAACACGCCCGGGCCGTTTGCTGAGGAAGTCGTTGATCTCCTCAAGACTTTCGCTACGCAGTCGGCACTCACGATCCAGAACGCGAAGCTCTTCCGCGAGATCCAGGATAAGAGCGCGCAACTAGAAGTGGCGAACAAGCACAAGTCCGATTTCCTCGCCAACATGTCGCATGAGCTTAGGACGCCACTCAACGCCATCATCGGCTTCTCCGAGGCACTCATGGATCAGATGTTCGGCGACTTGAACGAAAAGCAGCTCGAGTACCAGAAGGACATCCACGAATCCGGCAAGCATCTTCTTTCGCTCATCAACGACATCCTCGACCTGTCGAAGATCGAGGCGGGGAGAATGGAGCTCGAGTTATCGAGCTTCCATCTCCCCACGGCGGTGTCTAATGCAGTGACCCTCATCCGCGAACGCGCGATGCGCCATGGCATTGCGTTGGGCGTGGATATCGACAAGCGGCTTGGGGACCTTCAGGCCGACGAACGCAAGGTAAAGCAGATCCTGCTCAACTTGCTATCCAACGCCGTGAAGTTCACCCCCGACGGTGGGCGGGTCGACGTGAGCGCGAAACTCGACACCGACAAAGTCGAGATCGCGGTGAAGGACACAGGCGTCGGAATCGCGCCGGAGGATCAGGCCTCACTTTTCGAGGAGTTCAAGCAGCTCGGCAAGGATAGTTCCCGCAAGGCTGAAGGCACGGGACTTGGACTAGCCCTGACCAAGCGCCTCGTGGAGCTGCACGGCGGGCAGATCCGAGTCGACAGTGCCGTGGGCCATGGCTCCACATTTCGCGTGATCCTTCCGTCGCCCACCTAATGCATGCTTAGGACCGTGTTCCGCGGGGTGGTGCTGGCGCGCGCACTTAACTGCGGGGCTGCCATCGTCGTTGGGTGGCTCGTCTTCGCGACCGCGCACGCGCGCATCATCATCGAAATCTCCGAGAACTACGTGGCGATCGAGCACGAGGCGAGCCGCATGGTTTCTCGCGAAAAGCCGTACACGGCCAGCCTGCCGCGCATCGCCAACAACGACAGCTACTCGGTGCTCATCGGCCGCGTCTCGGCGCCGCTCTACGTAGAGGTGCGCGACGAGGCCGCCGTACCCGGGAAACAGGCGCCCGTGCGCTTCGCTGGGTCGTCACTGGGCGGAACGCAGGAAGTGCTGCCCGGTCTGCCGCGTAATGCCATCCTGACGGTGAGCCCCGAACAGGAGGGCGCGTCGCGCTTGCGCCTGCGCGTGCTGCGCCAGGGCACGCGCTCTCACGAATCGCTGGTGGCAACCATACGCTTCCTGCGCGAATCCACCGATCGCATCGAAGCGGTTTATCGCGTCCCGACCATTACGCTGCGAGTGCGGCCCTGCGGGGTGGTGAATGCGTTCTCCAGTCCCGACATCACCCTGTGCACAGAGCTGATGGATACGATGTTCCGCGAGGGTTGGCACGACGCGATCCGGGTGGTCCTCTACCACGAGCTCGCGCACTCTCTGCTGCGTCTGTGGGAGCTGCCGGGATACAACAACGAGGATCTCGCCGACGAGTTCGCGGTGCTGCACGCGAGCGATTCTCCAAGGGCGATCGAGCAGATCAGCCGCTGGTTCGAATCGCGCGATCCCCTTCAGAAGGCGGCCACGCAGGTGCAGATGGCCGGCCCGCATGCGCCATCCGCTCTGCGCGCCAAGAGGGCGCGCGCCGGGTTGACCAATCGGGCGCAGCTCAGGGTGAAGTGGGATGCGTTCTTAGCTCCTTATCGGCGGACCCGTTAGCCAGGCCGCTCGCGCCCTTCGGCGGCTACAGTACTATCGTTACCGTGCCGATGCTGCGCCAATCAGAGCCCATCGGCGCCATCGCTATCTACCGCACGGAAGTGGCGCCGTTCGCCGACCGACACATAGCGTTGCTGCAAACTTCGCCAATCAGGCCGTGATCGCCGTCGATAACGCTCACCGGCTGGACCTGCTAGCGGTGCGCGTCCTCTCTCGGGTTTTCTCCAAGCAATCAACCAACGCGAGCCTATGCGCTCGCCACGGGCCAGCAAGGCTCGTTATTGCGGCCTATCGTCGCGCCGCCTTCCGAATTGGCGGCCTTCCTCGGCAGATTCCCGCGAATCTTCCGCGAAGCGAGTAACTTCAGCGGCCCGCTCCGCTGCCGCCCGAGCGGCTTCGGCAGCGTCCCGAGCCTGTTCTGCGAAAGCACGCGTTTCCTCTGCGGCCGTTCGCAATGCCTCATATTCTTTTCGGAACGTTTCGGCGATCGCACGGAGCTTCTCGGCAGTTTGCCTGTCCGCCTCGTTTGCCACGCGCTTGAGTTCTGCCACCACGCGATCCGCTTCGGCGATCTGCCGGTCGTGGTTGTGTTGTTCACGACGAGCTTCGGCGGCATCACGCTCCAGCTCTGCTGTAGCGCGTTTGCGTTCCTTTTCGTCGGAGTCATTGATCCGTTCGAGGAGGGCGCGGTTCTCTTCATTTTGCTTTCGATTCGCGGCCAACACGATGTCCACCGCACGCAGGAATACTTCAGCAGGCACGGGGCTTTCACCCGACAACCAGTCCAGAACGGCTGGTAGAGGAACGCCGAGCTGTTGGGCGAGGAGCGTCTTGTCACCAGCGACCATGCAGGCCCGCATCAACACCGTTTGGTATGTCTCCCGATACCCCACGCTGGAACCCTCGCTAGGTCCTCATTACACACCTCTTCGAGCAACGCAGCAATAACACTCGGCAAAGGTACGACGCAGCAAGTGACATGCAACGCAGCGAACTGACACGCGTTGCAACAACTGGCCACTGTAAGCCGCCCCTGCCGCGTCTAGCGGCGGATCGCAGCGCAGCACGCCACGTTGCTGTGCTCCGGTAAGCAAATGATCTTGTTGGTAGGTCGTGGCGGATTCGAACCGCCGACCAACGGATTAAAAGTCCGCTGCTCTACCAGCTGAGCTAACGACCCACGCTACGACGCGGATTTACTGCGGAAAGGGCGGGATTT
>JAICEG010000349.1 GCA_025924295.1 Vicinamibacteria bacterium | reverse complement strand
TATCACCTTGCCAGTCGTGGCGTCGAGCGCCACGACGCGCTCCTGCAGTTCTGCGCCCCTGCCGACCGGGTTCTGCACGTAGACGCGATCGCCCATCACGACCGGAGTGGAGCGCCCGCCGTACGGCACACGCCAGAGGAAATTCTCCCCGTTCAGTTTCCACGAGTTGATCAGCCCCGTCTCGCGCGAGATGCCGTCGCGGTTGGGTCCTCGCAACTCGGGCCAGTCGCCGACGCGCACACGGCGCGGCCCCTGAGCCAGGAGCGTCACACTCAGAGCCAGGGCAGTAGCGGCCACCAGGCAGAACGTCTTCCGCATCAGATCACCCTCACCAGCTAATCCAGGGACGCAACAGCGTAACTGTGCAGATACGCCAGAGGGCCTCGCGTCATTTACGCCGCGCTCGCGATCCCGCCCTCGAACAACCCCTAAATCCTAGCACCGGCTCATGCGCCAACCGCGCGCGATTCCGTGACCCCACGCACGCGGCGCTGTGCATAATGGACGGACATGGTTCACCTTCGTCGTCGATCGTACACGTCCCTCGCTGTCATTACCGTTGCCGTCTCGTCAGCGTTTCTTCTGACGTCCCCTGCCCGGGCGCAGTCGGGATCACAGACCAGCCAGCCCGCGGCGACCTTTCAACTGCCACCACTGATTGTGACGGCACAGAAAGAGCCTGCAGACCCGCAAGCACTGCCACTGAGCATGACCACGGTGGCAAGGCCGACGCTCGAGAACGCCGGGGTCGAAATCGTGAGCGAGGCCGCCGTCTACGGACCGAACTTGTGGTTCACGGAGTTCACCGCCCGGAAACTCAGTGCCGCGCGGTTTCGCGGAATCGGTGCCAGCCCCGCCAATCCCTCCATCACGACGTTTTTCGACGGTGTGCCGCAGTTGCATGCCAACAGCGCCAACATCGACCTGGTCGACGTTGGTCAAGTGGAGTTCGTTCGCGGACCTCAGAGCGCACTCTTCGGACGAAATGCCCTGGGCGGGCTGATCAATGTCACGAGCATCCGGCCGTCGCTGAGTACCTGGACCGGCAACTTCTCGGTGCCCCTCGGTAACGTCGACGCGCGCGACGTCCGTGGTAACGTGTCGGGCCCGATCGTCGCCAACACGCTCGGCATGGGAGTGTCACTTCAGTACGGCCGTCGCGACGGCTACACCGTGAACGATCTGACTGGCAACGATCTCGATTCGAGGTCGGCATTCTCAGGGAAGGGGCAGTTGCTGTGGACGCCGGTCAGAAACTGGGAAACGCGAGTCATCATCAATGGCGAACGCGATCGCGACGGCGACTATGCGCTGAGCGATCTTGGAGGGCTTCGGCAGAATCCCTATCACACGGCGCGCGACTTCGAGGGCTACACCCACCGCGATATCTTCGGCACCACGATTCTGAATCGTTATGAAGGGGCCGGCCTGTCGGTGACGAGCACGACCGGTTTCCTGGACTGGAAGACGGATGACGTGACCGATCTCGACTACACACCGCTGCCGCTCCTCACGCGCGACAATCGCGAGGAGAGCTTCCAGTTCACCCAGGAAGTGCGTGTCGCATCGTCGGCGAGTGCGCCGGTGCGGTTCTCGGACGCTGCGTCACTCAAGTGGCAGGGCGGTGTGTTCTTCTTCACGCAGAACTACGAACAGGAAGCGGTCAATAACCTCTCGGCTGGATTTCTGTCTCCGTTTCTCCCGTTCCCCATTCAGCAGACGTCACCGCAGGCGGATCTCGATGATATCGGCGTCGGGCTGTTCGGTCAGGGCGTCGTGACGCTGTCCGAGCGCCTGGACCTGACCGCCGGTCTGCGTTTTGATTACGAGCAGAAAGACGCCAATCTGAACGTCTTCTTCACTCCCGCGATCGCGCCGCCTCAGCAGACGATTGCGGATGAGAGCTTCTCGAACGTTTCTCCCCAGTTCGCGGCGGCCTTTCATCTGCGGCGAGGAAAGACGTTGTACGCGTCGGTCGGGAAGGGATACAAAGCGGGCGGCTTCAATCCGGCCTCGCCGCCCGGAACCGAGTCATACGACGAGGAACAGACCTGGGATTTCGAGGGTGGAGTCAAGACCACATGGGCCAATGGCCGCGTGGCGGCCAACGCCGCGGTCTTCCGCATCGACTGGGAGGACATGCAGCTCAACGTGCCGAACCTCTTCATCCCTGGTGAGTTCTACATCGCCAACGTCGGCGGTGCCGGCAGCTCGGGGGTCGAGCTCGAGCTGAATGCGCGCGTGCATCCCAACGTGGACGTCTTCGGCGGCATCGGTTACACGAAGGCGACGTTCGACGATGACAGCGTCTCGAGCGGCATACCGGTTGGGGGCAACACCATACCGAACACGCCGGACTACACCGGGTCACTCGGCATCCAGGTGTCGAGGAGCCTGACACAGGGAACGCTCTATGGCCGTGGGGAAGTGACCTTCTCCGGCGCGTTCGAGTACGACGATCAGAACACCGAGCGCCAGGGCGCCTATTCACTGGCCAACTTCCGGGCCGGTATCCGCGGGCGCCTCGTCTTCGTCGAGGGCTGGATCCGGAACGCCTTCGACACCGAGTACATCCCGGTGGCGTTCGCGTACGGTCAGTTGGCGCCGTCGGGCTTCATCGGCGAGATGGGCCGGCCGAGGACGTTTGGGATTAGCGCCGGAGTTGGCTTCTAACCATGACTTCACGTGAAACTGATGATCCCGACACACCGAGGCTCTGAGGCACTGAGGTAATGAGCAAGACGACCATCGTTTGCGGGTTCGCGTTGGGCTGTGCCGTCGTGACGCTGAGTGCTCAGTCGGCTTCGACCGACTGGCCGCAGTGGCGCGGCCCCGAGCGCAATGGCATCTCGAGAGATACCGGTCTGCTGCAGCAGTGGCCGCGAACGGGGCCGTCGCTCGCCTGGACGGCGTCTCAGCTTGGCGGCGGATACGGCTCGGTAGCGGTTGCTGGCAACCGCGTCTTCGTGCAGGGCATGAAGAATCGGCAGAGCGTCGTCACCAGCCTCGATCGTGCCAGTGGGAAAGCGGTCTGGTCGGTTGCGCTCGGCTCGGCGGGCGACAACGATCGCGGAGCCGGGCCGCGCAGCACACCAACTGTCGATGGCGATCGCGTCTACGTGCTGACGGAGAGCGGCGATCTCGCCTGCCTGATGGTGGCCGACGGCAAGATCGTGTGGCGGCGCAACATCCTCAAGGAATTCGGCGGCCGCAACATCAGCTGGCTGGTCAGCGAGTCGCCGCTCGTGGACGGCAACCGCGTCATCGTCACGCCGGGCGGCCGCAACGCCGGGGTCGCCGCGCTCGACAAGATGACTGGCGCGACGATCTGGGTGACGAAAGAGCTCAGCGACGAAGCCGGGTATTCCTCACCGGTCGTGGCCGACGTGCAGGGCGTGCGGACGATCATGGTCTTCACCGGCAATGCGGCGGTCGGCGTGCGCGCCACAGACGGCAGGTTGATGTGGCGCCACGGAGGTGCCGCCAACAACACGGCGAACATCACGACTCCGGTGTATGCGAACGGGAAGGTGTTCTTCACATCGGCATACGGCACGGGCGGTGCCTTGCTGCAGCTGCAGGTGAAAGGGGAGACCGTCACCGCGCAGGAGATCTACTTCACACGCAACATGCAGAACCATCACGGCGGCGTCGTGCTGGTCGACAGGTGGCTCTACGGCTTCAACAACTCCATCCTCACGTGCCTGGAGTTCGAGACCGGCAAAGTCCTGTGGCGCGACCGGAGCGTGGGCAAGGGCTCGGTCGCGTATGCCGACGGCCACCTCTACGTACTGAGTGAAGACAATGTGGTCGGCCTGGTCGAGGCATCACCGGAGGGATATCGCGAAAAAGGCCGCTTCACGATCGCTGATCAGGGATGGCCAGCATGGGCGCACCCGGTCGTGAGCGGTGGACGACTTTATGTTCGAAACCAGAACGTGCTCGCCAGCTATGATGTGCGCGCCAAATAGCCTGTAGGGAGGTCAATCGCATGCGTCTCATTCGAGCGTCACTGGCCCTTATTCTGCTCGCACTATTCGTCATACCTACCCACGCGCAGCAGGCGTCTTCGGACTGGACGCAGTTCCGTGGCCCCAACCGTGATGGTGTTGCGCCAGCGCCCTCCGATCCACAGGCCTGGCCGACACAACTGAACCAGAAGTGGAAGGTCGAGGTGGGCCTCGGCTACGCCACGCCACTGGTCGTCGGGAATCGCATCTACCAGTTCGCGCGCAAGGGCGAACGCGAAGTGATGATGGGAATCGACGCGGACAGCGGCAAGGTGCTCTGGGAGACCGGCTACGAGGCGAAGTTCACGATGATGAGCGCCACCGTTCAGCACGGACCCGGTCCAAAGGCGACACCGGTGTTCTCGAACGGGCGCCTCTACTCGATTGGCATGACCGGCATCGTCACCGCGTATGACGCGGCATCGGGCAAACAGGTCTGGCAGAAGCCGGGATCGGCGCTCATGCCGATGTTCACGACCCACTCCTTCTCGCCAATCACCGAAAACAATCTCGTCATCTTCCATCTTGGAGGACACGACGAGGGTGCGATCACAGCCTTCGACATGACCAGCGGCGACGTGCGCTGGACCTGGCGCGGCGATGGTCCCGGCTACGGATCGCCGGTCCTGGCGCAGTTCGGCGGCACCCGTCAGATCGTGACAATCACGCAGAGCAAGTTGGTTGCGGTGGACGTGGCCAACGGCGCGCTGCTGTGGGAGCGTCCCTTCGTGAGCCCGAACTTCACCAACTCGAACACACCGGTCGTGACCGGGGATCTCCTCATCGTATCGAGCAACGGTCCGCCGACGTCGGCGTATCGCGTCAGCAAGAAGGGCACCGAGTGGGTCGTCGAGACCGCATGGGAGAACGCAGAGGTCCCGATGCGCCTCAGCGATGCGGTTCTCGCCGGCGACGTCCTCTTCGGCATCTCGACGCGTAACTCGGGGCAGTACTTCGCCGTCGACGTCAAGACGGGAAAGACGCTCTGGACCTCGGAGGGCCGTCAGGCTGCCCATGCGGCGATCGCCCGGTCGGGCGATCTGTTCTTCAGCATGGAAGAAGACGGGGAGTTGGTCGTGGCGCGCAACAGCCGCACGGCGTTCGAGCCGCTTCGCCGATACAAGCTGTCCGAGGCCGCCACGTGGGCACAGCCGTCCTACTCGGGCAATCGTGTATTCGTGAAGGATCTGTCGACGCTCGCGCTCTGGACGCTGAACTGACTACTGTTCCGCGATCTGAGGACCAGCCTTGAGCGACTGCTGATAGCGGAGCACGCCGGCGTAGAGCGCCTCGGCGATGCGCTGACGGTGCTTGTCCGTCTTCAGCATCGCCGCTTCCTGCCTGTTGGTGATGAAGGAGATCTCCGCCAGCACGCTCGGCATCGTCGCGCCGAGAAGCACCATGAACGGCGCCTGCTTGACGCCCAGGTTCCGCACATTGCTGTCCGCTTTCTGCAGCTGCGACGCCAGGGAGGTCTGAATCATCGACGCGAAGTCGCGCGACTCCTCGATCTTGTTGTTGAGCGCAATCGCCTTCACGATGTC
>JAICEG010000348.1 GCA_025924295.1 Vicinamibacteria bacterium | reverse complement strand
GGTATCACCGGCGGCACGGGCGGAACAGCCGGCAACATCCACGGCGGGCGGGCGTCCGATTCGCGAACACTGCACGACGGTATCAACACCGGATGGGCCGGCGCCAACTCGAACGCCGCCATCTCGAACGTCGCCGGCTCACAAGAGGTCGTGTTGACCACATCGGGAGGATTGGGCGAAGCCGAAACCGCTGGCGCCGTCCTGAACATCATCCCGCGCGACGGCGGCAACGACTTCAGCGGCACCTTCTTCATCTCGGGCGCGAACAGCTCCATGCAGGGCAGCAACTACACGCAGGCGCTACAGGACGCCGGCCTGCGGTCCCCCCAGGAGCTGAGAAAGGTCTTCGAGTTCAACCCGATGGGCGGCGGACGCATCATCCGCGACAAGCTGTGGTTCTACGCGACGTATCGATCGCTCACTGCCGAGAACACGGTGCCCGGGATGTTCTCCAACCGCAACGCCGGTGATCCTACGAAGTGGGTCGTTGACTTCGATACCAACCGGCTGGCCTATAACGACAACATCGATTGGAACGCTATCGGGCGCGTCACGTGGCAGATCTCGCCGCGTAACAAGTTCAGCCTGAGCCACTCACAGCAGTACAGCAGGCGTAACGCCGAAGGCGGTGGCCAGGCCACTCGAACGCCGGAAGCCGTGGGCCTGACGCTTTATACGCCCGGCTTCATTCAGACGGCGACCTGGGCGTCGCCCTTTACCAATCGACTCCTCTTCGAGGCCGGGTGGGGCAACTACTTCGCCAAGTACGCCAATTCTGCTCCGCGTATCGACGGCACGCACAATAACGCGATGATTTCGGTCGTGGAACAGTGCTCGAATGCGACTCTTTGTCCGCAGTTCGGCGGGATTCCCAACCTCGTTTATCGCCTGCACCAGCCACTCCAACAGGGATTCGAGAACCATCAGATCGGAACCCTGGCTCAAATGCGGGCGTCCGCCTCGTACATTCCGGGCTCGCACAGTCTGAAGTTCGGGTATCAGGGCAACGTCAGCCACCCGAGTCAGAGCTACTTCAATTTCACACCGTTCATTCAGTACCGCTTCAACAACGGCATCCCCAATCAGCTCACGCAGACCGCGATCTTCCCGGGTACGGTGAAGTATCAGCGGAACATCCTGATGACATCCTTCTACGCGCAGGACACGTACACGCGTTCGCGCCTGACGCTTCAGGGTGGACTCCGGTTCGACAGCATCGGCACCGGCTACCCGGACGCTGGGGTCGGAGGCCCAGACTATCAACTGATGCCGACACGCATCTTCTATGCGGCAGGCACGACCAAGGAGATTCACTGGAGGGACCTCACTCCTCGCGTCGCCGCCGCGTATGACCTTTTCGGGAGCGGCAGGACGGCCGTCAAGTTCAGCATCGGCAAGTACGTGACAGCGCTCACCGCCAGTAACAGCGACCTCGATCTTCACCCTCTCGTCCGCACGACACCGCAGACGACGCGGACGTGGAACGATTCGTTCTACCCGGTTGGCGACCCGCGCCGCGGTAACTTCGTACCCGACTGTAATCTCGTCAGCTCAGACGCCAACGCAGAATGCGGCCGCATGGACAACCAGAATTTCGGCAAGGAGGTGTTCACGAAGGACTTCGATGACGAACTGATCCATGGTTGGGGCAAGCGGACCTACAACTGGGAGATGGGCGTCTCGGTTCAGCAGGAGTTGGTTCCCCGCGTCGGCCTCACCGTCGGCTACGTCCGCCGCTGGTTCGGCAACTTCTACACCGCGAACAACCGCAACACGACGACCGCTGATTACACGCCGTTCAGCATCCCGATTCCGGTCGATCCACGCCTGCCCGGCGGAGGCGGCGGCACAGTAGACGGCCTGTACAACCTGGTTCCGGAACGGGTCGGCCAGGAGGATCTGTATTCACAGCTCTCCTCGAACTTCGGGGAGATGAAGGAGAACTGGCATGGTATCGACGTCAGCCTCAACGCGCGGTTGCGCAACGGGCTGACCGTTCAAGGCGGGACGAGCACGGGCCGTCGGTTCATGGACAATTGCGCTGTAAGAGCGGCGTTGCCTGAAACGTATAGCTGGACGAGCACTCAGGGCGTGCAGACAACGAGAGTGACCACGTCCACTGGCGCGCTGGCCAACCCCTACTGCCGCGTCAGCGAACCCTTCCAGACCTCGTTCCGAGGTCTGGCCACCTACGTCGTGCCCAAAGTCGACGTGAACGTCAGCATGACATGGCGAAGCGACGCCGGAAACGATCTCGCTGCCAACTACGTCGTCACCAGCGCGATCGCGCAACCGTCACTCGGCCGTCCTCTCTCGTCCGGGAATGTCACGGTCAACCTGATTCCACCCGGGACGCTCTACAGCGATCGAGTGAACAATCTGGACATGCGCATCGCCAAGATCGTGCGCTTCGGCCCGACGCGTGCGCAGTTCGGCGTCGACGTCTACAACCTGATGAACACCGACGTGGTCACGGCGTACAACCAGGGCTACAGTGCTCCGACGGCGACGCAGGGGAGCATCTGGCTCACACCGACGGCGATTCTGCCCGCGCGATATGTCCGGTTAAACATGCAACTCGATTTCTGAGATCGAATGCCGGGTCTGAAGTGCAAGACCCGGCCTACGCTGTCGCAGGGCGGGTCCTGCTTTTTGCCCTTTCGACTGTGCTCAGGGCACCCCGAGCAACGTCGAGGGGTGGACCCGCCGTCCAGCGATCGGCCTGACCTGACCCTCGGTAGGCCACGCCCCGGCAGCGCCCGGCAGGCGCGGCCAAACTCTCCCCAAACCAGATTAACCAGAGTGTGTATACTTCCCGCCCAAAGGTCGTCAGTGACTCTTCTTCCAAACGTCCCTGCGGAGGAATCTCGGTCCCCTACCTATACGGTCGGCGTCCATTCAATCCCCACGTATCAGCACTCATGCGATCCATTCCGGTTCCCGGTCTTCCCTGGTAACACCCCCATTGGAGGAGGAACACGATGTGTATTCTCGCGAGGCGATCGGTGGCGGTCCTTTTGGTGGTCTTGCTTCTCCCCGCGGTTGCGTACGCGCAAGCCGCAATCACAGGTGTGGTCCGCGACACGTCCGGCGCAGTGCTCCCGGGCGTCACGGTTGAAGCTGCAAGTCCCGTCCTGATCGAGAAAGTCCGTTCGGTCGTCAGCGACGACACTGGTCAATATCGCATCGTCGATCTCCGTCCCGGCACTTATTCGGTGACATTCGCACTGCCCGGTTTCAACAGCGTGAAGCGCGAGGGCATAGAACTGAGCGGCGAGTTCGTCGCCACAGTCAGCGTAGAACTGCGAGTCGGTGCGCTTGAAGAAACGGTCACGGTCACCGGCGAATCGCCAACCGTGGACGTCCAGAGCACGCGCGTGCAGAACATCGTCGACAAGGAAGTGCTCGCGGCGATTCCAACGTCGCGGGGCGCCACTGGAATTCAGTCGCTGGTTCCGGGCATGAGCAGCAACGGCGACGCCGGCGGCATCACCGGCGGCAGCGGCGGCATGGCCGGCTTTATCCACGGCGCGCGCGCATCCGATTCGCGAACACTGCACGACGGCATCAACACCGGATGGGCCGGCGCCAACTCGAACGCCGCAGTTTCGAACGTGGCGGGCTCGCAGGAAACCGTGCTGACCGTATCGGGAGGACTGGGCGAAGCCGAAACCGCCGGCGCTACGCTCAACATCATCCCGCGCGACGGCGGGAACCAGTTCAGCGGAACAATGTTCCTGTCGGGCGCCAGCGGCAGCATGCAGGGCAGCAACTACACCGACGACCTGAGAGCGGCCGGACTGCGGTCGCCCGCAGAGCTCAGGCATGTCTACGAGTTCAACCCGATGGGCGGCGGGCGCATCGTCCGCGACAAGCTCTGGTTCTACGGGACGTATCGCGAGGTCGTCGCCGAGAACACGATCCCGGGTATTTTCTTCAACCGGAACGCAGGCGATCCGACCAAGTGGCTGGTTGACTTCGACACCAGCCGGCCCTCCTACGGGGATAGCGTGACCCGAAATGCGATCGGGCGCCTCACCTGGCAGGTCTCGCCGCGCAACAAAGTGAGTTTCAGCCACTCCCAGCAGTACGACAGGCAGAACAAGGAAGGGGGCGGCACCGCGACCCGCACTCCAGAGGCGCAGGGGCTGAGACTCTACACGCCCGGGTTCATCCAGACGGCGACATGGGCATCACCCGTCACCAACCGGTTGCTCGCCGAGGCCGGCTGGGGCAACTACTTCTCCGTCTACGCCAACCTGGCGCCGCGTGTCGATGGCACGCACAACCCCGATCTGATCTCGATCCTCGAGCAGTGCTCCGCCGGTTGCGCGAACAACGGCGGCATCGCCGGGTTGATCTATCGTTACAACCTCCCCCTCCAGCAGGGATTCGAGGACCATCAGATCGGCACGATCGCTCAGACGCGCGCCTCGCTCTCGTACATCCCGGGCTCGCACAACCTGAAGTTCGGCTATCAGGGAAACATCAGCCACCCGAGCCAGTCGTACTTCAACACGACGCCGTTCATTCAGTACCGGTTCAACAACGGCATTCCAAACCAGTTGACCCAGACCGGCGTGTTCCCCGGGACAATCAAGCTGCAGCGCAACATCCTCATGCACTCCTTGTATGCGCAGGACACGTACACCCGTGACCGGCTGACGCTTCAGGGCGGCCTTCGCTTCGACAGTATCGGGACCGGCTACCCGGACACGGGCGTCGGCGGCCCCAATTACCAGCTCATGCCGACACCGTTGTTCTGGGCTGCCGGAACCACGGACGAAGTCCACTGGAAGGACATCACGCCGCGCATGGGAGCGGCGTACGACCTTTTCGGTAACGGCCGAACTGCCGTCAAGTTCAACCTTGGAAAGTACGTGACCGCGCTCACGGCGAGCAACAGCGACCTCGATCAGCATCCCCTCATCCGCATGACCTTGCAGACGACGCGGACGTGGAATGACGCGAATACCAACTTCCGCCCGGATTGCGACCTGGTCAGCCCGAACGCCAATGGCGAGTGCGGACGCATGGACCAGCAGAACTTCGGCCAGGAGACTTTCACCAAGACCTTCGACCAGGACTTGCTCAACGGCTGGGGCAAGCGGACGTACAACTGGGAAATGGGTGTGTCCGTGCAGCAGGAGCTGCTCCCGCGTGTCGGCCTGACGGTTGGCTACGTACGCCGCTGGTTCGGCAACTTCTACACCGCCGACAACACGATGACAACCGCGGCCGACTACACGCCGTTCAGCATTCCGATTCCCGTGGATCCGCGGCTCCCGGGCGGCGGTGGCGGGACCGTGTCGGGCCTCTACAACCTGGTGCCGGGTAAGGTCGGGCAGGAGGTCATGTACTCACAACAGGCCTCGAACTTCGGCGAGCAGATCGAACGCTGGCAGGGCATCGACGTCACCCTCAACGCGCGGCTGCGCAACGGGCTGACGGTCCAGGGCGGCACGAGCACGGGAGCCCGCTTCCAGGACAACTGTGCGATCCGCTCGATTCTCCCGGAGACGTACTCCTGGGACAACACCGTCGCGGTACAGACGACGCGCGTCAGCACCCT
>JAICEG010000347.1 GCA_025924295.1 Vicinamibacteria bacterium | reverse complement strand
CGACGCGACGCTGAACGATGGCGAGTTCGCCGGTGTTGATATCGCCGACCTCGAGAGCCGTCTTGCCCAGGCCGAGACACCGGCACAGACGGCGCTCACTGCGTTGAGCACCGCGATCGCGGGCGTGCCGGCCGATGACGAGGCGGTCGCCGCACTCGATCCTCAAGCGCCCGCGACAGTGGCGATGTTGAACTCGCTGCATGCCGCGCTCGCGCAGGCGCGCGAGTTGGGATGGCGCAGCGCGCTGCCGAGCGAGCGGGTTGTCGCTGGTGCATCGGGAGCAAGCGATGTCCAGGGCGAGCGCGTCGAGGCTGGTGATACGGTTGCCCTCGCGGTTGCGCGCGCCAAAGCGCTGTTTGCAGAAATCACCGCGCGGCTCGAAGCGGCACCCATGCCGGTGGCGACCGACACCCTCGCACGACGCGCGGAGTCTGCGGTCAACCGGATCCGCGCGATTCTCGGCAAGTCGTTTCCCGTATTGCCGCGGTTCACGCTCGGCGCCTACGCGCCCGATGCCGCCGCGACGCTGGGTGACCGTACGACGCTGCTCGATAGCGACAACCTGGCAATCGCTGGCTGGTTGCCAAAACTCGGCTGCGTCCGCGAAACGACCGGGCGGCTTGCCGATGTGCTCACGGCAGCAGAGGCGATGGGGCAGGTCGGAACTCCGCAGGATCTGAAGCTGCTCCAGTTCCCGCGTGACGCTACCGCGCGATGGGGTGCGCTGCCGCCCGCGCCGGATCAGGACTTGCGTGGCGTCGTGGCTGTCGTTGCCCATGCACCATCGGCATTGGGCACCATCGCGGCGACCGACACGCTGGCGGGACTCTTCGTCGACGAGTGGTCCGAGTCGATCCCCGCCACACAGGAAACGACCGGCCTGGGCTTTCACTTCGATGCGCCAGGTGCGCGGCCGCCGCAGAGCGTCCTCCTCGCCGTGCCATCGAATCCGACCGTCGATGCCTGGACACTCGACGCGCTGGTCGATGTCGTCAACGAAGCGATGGCGCTGGCGCGCCTGCGCGCGGTGCGCCCGCAGGATCTGACCGGCCTCGGGTTGGTTCTCCCGGGCATCTTCTTGTCCAACAACTTCAAACGGGACGTGCCGACGGTGGACCTGGTCGCGATGATCGAGGCCAGCCTTTCTGTGCTCAGGGTCGCGAATGGACAGAACAGCGACTCGAGCTTCATGAAGATGGCTGCCGGAACCACGGCGCTGTTCGAATGATCCGGGAGGCCGCTGGTGTTGATTAATCGTCGCTCACGCTTCTCGCTTCTGACTTCTCAGTTCGTGTTCACGCTCGTGGTTCAAGGGACGGCGAACCTGAACCCGAACAGAGAAGCGAGAAGACAGAAGGTCGAACGACAGTCTTCCGTTTCCGTCGGTGAGGACGGCTTATAGGGAGTCGGAGTCATGGCTTTTCGAGTTTCAGCAACTGCCGCCGGCATCTCGTCGCTGGCCACCATCATTGCCAAGCCCGATCCATCGGCGACGACGTGGTCGCGGCTCGAGCCGCTGCCGACCAGCGATGACACATCCGAGGCGCTGCAGGCGAGGGTGGCCGATCCGTTGTGGATGCTGGCACGTCAGTGGCAGTTCAACGAGTTTCAGGGTGAGGATGCGGGCAGCCCGATCGCGGCGATGCTGCGTGTCAGCGGTGTGCCGATCACATCGCTCGTGGGTGGCGGCGCGCAGGCAGTCCCGCTCGCAGGTGCGGCACCGATCGAAGCGCTCGTCGAACGGGAGCAGGTGCTGGCGATTCACCCGAAGCTGAACGCGCAGGCCGGGCAGCAGTTGATGCGTCAGTTGCGTGCCGCCGGTCTGACCGCTGCCGTTACGAAGCTGCTCACCGATTTTCCAGCGACGATCGTGGCGCCGCAGGATCCCGTCGGCGACAATGCCGGCTTCGTCTGGAATGCGCTGCTCAATGGCAAGTCAGTGAACGCGGTGGCGGTGGCGAATGCGCTGCGACCGCTGCTCGGCAACGACGCGGCCCTCGATGGCTTCGGGACCGGTCTCGGTCTGTCGGGCGGTCAGTTGCCGACGTTCCGCACGGCGGCGACGTCGTGGATGCAATGGATCGACAACCTGGCTGTCAACGGCGACACGCCGGGTGCGAGCCCGTACTGGAACGCTCACCGGCTCGAGTACTCGTTTGCCCTGCAGGCCGATGGCACGCAGCCGCTGATCCGTCTCGACGCCGACGAATACACGGACGGCAAGGTCGACTGGCACACGTTCAGTCTGAGCGCGGCACAGGTGCAGGCGAAGCCCAATGCGCAAGTCATCGTCGTGGAGCCAGAGCGGCCTCCGATACCGACGATTTCCCGCTATCCCGGCATGCCGGCGGATCGCTACTGGGAGTTCGAGGACGGGCGGGTCAATTTCGGCATGCTCGGTGCGGCCAAGACCGACCTCGCTCGCATCGCGGTGATCGAGTACGCGCTCGTGTTCGGAAATGACTGGTTCACGCTGCCGATCACGCTGCCGGTCAACGCGCTCTATCAGGTCGAGAAGCTCGACGTCCGCGACAACTTCGGCATCATGGTGAAGGTCCCGCCGGCGAAGAATTCCGACGGCTCGCAGTGGACGATGTACGAGATGAGCGTCAGCGCAAGTCCGCTCGTCACACGTCCTCGGCTGACCGACCGGCTCTATCTGTGCCCCGCTGTGTCAGCGCTGAACGGGCCACCGCTCGAGCACGTGCTGATGATGCGCGACGAGATGGCCAACATGGTGTGGGGCATCGAGAAGCGTGTGCAGGGCACGTCCGGCGAACCGTTCGATCGGAAGTTCGAGAGCAATCGCCTCTCGACCACGCAGGAATTGAGGCCGCCGGCCGATGCGTTGGCAGTGCCGGGCGGCGCGCCACTGAACTACAAGCTGCAGACACCAGTGGCTGCGAACTGGATTCCGTTCCTGCCTGTGAAGAAGGCGGGCGCGACGCCACTCAACTGGTCGATCCAACTCCAGCGTGGCGTTGTGACGCATCACTACCAGGTCACGCCGACCCGTCTCGCCGATCCGCGCAACGCCGACTACAAGGCGTTCATCGATCGGTTACGTGCAGCACCGTTCGTCGAGGAGACGCCGGAACAGGGATCGCCCGACAATCGCCTGCAGGGGTTCATGTTCCACCCGCGTGGCAGCCTGCTGCGGCTCGATCCGAACGTCGCAGTCGAGACCGATTACCTGCGCCTCGAAGAGGAAGAGGTCCCGCGCGACGGGATCGAGGTGACACGCGCGTTCAACTACGCGCGCGACGCACAGGGCCGCGGGTTGCTGTGGATTGGGCGTCGCAAGAAGACCGGGCGGGGCGAAGGCGCGAGCGGGCTGCGGTTCGATGTGATCCGGCGGGGAAGAGCCTGAGGCGGAGCGCCTCAGGCTCCACGCGCGGAGACGCCTTACTTCGGTTCCGACGTGATGTTGTTCAGGCGCACAGGCTCGGTGCCGTAGATCTCCATCTCCATCAGGTTCTTTTTCTTGTCGTAACGGATCTGGGTGAACGGCGCCATCTTCCCCTCACCTTTGCCATCCTTGTTCAGGTGAATCTGGATGAGGAGGAACGGATAGTCCGTCGTTCGCGGGTTGTTCCTGATTTCGCGGAAGCTCATCTGCCGGTCGGTGGCGATCACAATGCGTTCCCCACCATCCTCCAGCGGTTCGTGCCAGGCGTAGCGTAGATCCCAGCCGAGCCGATAGTTCTGCGGATCGGGCCCCGACCAGCCGGGGATGTTGATTCGGCCTTTCACGGACTGCTTCTGCAGCGCCCTCACCAGATCGTCCTGTCCCTTTGGCACGGTCTGAAGGAGACCGGCCCGCTCCTTTTCTGTCGACCACTGATCGATAACGATTTGCAGGATGCCGTTGGCGCCCGTCAGGTTATTGCTCATGTTCACGGCGAACGCACGCATGCGGATGGGCAGCGTCACCTGTGCCGCGGCGGGCAGCGCCGATGTCAGCAGCAGGGCCACTGCTGTGACGAGGGAAGCAGGACGAAGAGAGATCCGCGTCATGGTGTAATCAACCCCCTTCTTGGAGAAGAGCGCCCGTCAGCCGATCGTGGCCGGCATCGACCGGCATCCATTGCCGAGAGTGGTGCGAGTGGGGTAAGTGCACGAGCCATACCGGAGCCAGCGGATCCAGTGCCAGCCGCCAATCTGCTTGAAATGCCGATGGTTAGCGCGGATTGCGTCGGCCCGTTGCGCGTAGGCGGCCACGAAATATCGGAGGGGCTCCAGAATACGGCGTGGCGGACTCAACAGGAGGCGAACGGGATGGCTGGTGACCACATACTCACGACGCACGTGGGGAGCCTGCCGGGCCCACCGGGTTTTGAGGCGACCGCTCCCCAGGATGAGCAGGCACTGCGGGGCGCCGTCCAGTGGGTCGTCGAGCGGCAGCGCGCCGCCGGCCTCGACATCGTCAACGAAGGTGAGCTGACCAAGGGCGGCGACTGGCTGTCGTTTGCGGATGCACGGCTGGGTGGGTTCGAGGAGCGGCCATTTCCGGCCAGCGGCTCGATGCTGCTGAGAGGCAAGGATCGCCAGGAGTTCGCCGACTTCTACAAGTACGCGACCGAGCGGCAGACGCTGTTCTTCACTCCCGACGACCGCATCAAGCAGAAGCGGCGGTACACCGTGGCAACCTCACCGGTGTCGTACGTCGGCTTGCCCGGCCTGAGGCGCGAAATCGATCTCCTGCGGTCTGCGGTCGGCGACAGGCGTCGTGCGTTCCTGACCAGCACGGCGCCCTCGAGTCTCGAGGTGTATCGCGGCAACGAGTACTACGCGACGGCGGACGAGTACGTGTTTGCGCTCGCCGAGGCACTCCGGGTGGAGTACGAGGCAATTGCCAACGCCGGCTTTCTCGTGCAGATCGACGATGCGTGGACGGTGGCGCTGTGGGATCGCATCGGCATCGAGATGGGACTCGCGGCGTTCAAGAAGTACTGCATGGTTCGCGTCGAGGCACTGAACCACGCGCTGCGGAACATCCCTGACGATTCGATCCGCTACCACTTCTGCTGGGGGAGCTGGCACGGGCCGCATGCCTTCGACCTTCCGCTTGCCGACATCGTCGATGTGATGCTGGCGGTGAAGGCGAAGTTTTACTCGTTCGAGGCGGCCAACGTGCGGCACGAGCACGAGTACCGGATCTGGGAGCAGGTGGCCCTGCCATCGGGTAAGGTGATCATGCCCGGTGTCGTGACGCACTCGACCGATTTGATCGAGCACCCGCAGCTGGTGTCCGAGCGCATCCAGCGCTTTGCCAGGCTCGTTGGAGCCGAGAATGTGATCGCGAGCACCGATTGCGGATTCGGGGGACGCACGCACCCGCAGATCGCCTGGGCCAAGCTGCGAGCGCTATCCGAGGGCGCATCCCTCGCCAGCCAGGCCTTGTCGCGGTAGTTGTTCGCGACCAGGCTGACTGCCGCCGCGATCGAGTCACGCCGATATTTCAGTCTGAAGAGGGCGCCCCTCTTCGGCGGCTATCATGAGTGAGCGGAACTCGTGAAGGTGATGAGTCGGCTTTTTACCACCATCGCGTTCATCGTCTGCCTCGGGGCGGTGATGTCGTCATGT
>JAICEG010000346.1 GCA_025924295.1 Vicinamibacteria bacterium | reverse complement strand
ATGCGACCTCTGCGCCGCCGACCTGCGCGAGCTGTCGGTCGTGATGGAAGGCATCGCGCATTCGGTGGAGCCGGTGACGCCGCCGCCCGCGCTCAAGCAGCGCGTCATCGCGTCGCTCGCCTTGCAGCCACAAGAGCCGCCCCGTCGTGCGAGCGAGGCGAGCGCGGTCGTGACGCCGATTCGTCAATCCACGAGCAGCGAGGCTGTTCGCCGTGGTGTGAGCCCGGGCTGGCTTGCCGCAGCCGCACTCGTCATCCTCGGGCTGGGCACAGCTCTCTATTCCTCGATCAACACGCGTCGCTTGCTGATTGAGGATGTGCAGCAGGCGCAGGCGGAGGCGACCGAGGCGCAGCGGGTTGTGATTGAGCTGCGGCGCCGGGTGGATTTGACCGCGCAGCAGGCAGACCTGGTCGTCTCGATCCTGACGGCCGGCGACATGCAGCCGGTCCCGATGGCCGGACGCGAGAACGCGACTGCATCGACGGCGCGCGCATTCTGGAGCCCCACTCGCGGTCTGCTGATCGTCGCTAACGATCTGCCGGTGCCGCCGCCCGGGCGCATCTATCAGGTATGGGTGATCGGCGGATCAGGACCGGTCAGCGCCGGACTGCTCGGTGAACAGGGCGCCGGCCGCGGCATGCTGATCGCTCCGCCACCAGCTGGCCTCACGCCGGGCATGGTCACTGTCGCCGTGACAGACGAACCACCGGGCGGTCTCGCCGCACCGACGGGAACGATTCGTCTCGCAGGTTCGGTCTAGACCCCGGCTCACTCGAGTCGGTACCCGGGGCCTGTCGCCGGGTTTCCCCGCCCGTCCTCGGCGCCAAAAGCACTGTCACGCGGGCGCCTGCGCGGCGGGCGGGGATACCCCTCCCGGCGCCACCCGCATCAAGAACTTCCGACTCGATTGGGTTGGCAAAGATTCGTTGAACCATTCGCTGAAGTGTCGACGCTCTCTTGTGGCACCGGAGTACAACCGAGCGTCATTCGCCCCAGCGACGACAACAATCGAAGCTCGCTTGCGGCGACCTGGCCGCCTGTGCCAGGCCGATTCCATTGCGTAGCAGGAACGCGGGCGGAGCGATTCATCGCGTCGACTTCCCTCATCGCGTTCTGGTTGTTCGAGTCAGCATTGTCGCTTTGAGCCGCGCAACGGAAGAAGCCTCGAACCAACTCCTAGTCGACGCGGCATCGTCAGAGCATGAGCGGAGGCCGCGTTCCCGGCCGCAGCACCGGCGCCAGTGGCGACGCAAGCGAGCTTCGACCGACATTGCGAATTCGAACAGAGCAGCCGAGCTAAATCCGATCGACCTCGAGCGCGCGTAGAGCCATGCAGAAACGGGCCGATTTTGCCCGTCACGGGAGGTGCGCGTGGCTCAACGTCTCCGTCTTGCCTCGTGGGCGTTCATCGTCATCCTCGTCGTCGGGGTGATCTCGCTGCCCGGGTCGGCCTCGAGTCACCGTGAGGCACCGCTTATCAGCCAGGATCCGCTGGCGGATAACACCGACGTGTACGCCTTCGTCAGTCCAACCAGTCCCGACAAGGTCACGCTGATCAGCAACTTCATTCCGTTGCAGTTGCCGGCGAGCGGACCGAACTTCTGGAAGTTCGACGACAACGTCCTCTACGAGATCATGATCGACAACGACGGTGACGCGTTCGAGGACATCACGTTCCAGTTCCGGTTCCGCACCAGCGTGCGCAACCAGGCAACGTTCCTCTACAACATCGGCCAGATCACGTCGCTCGACGATACCGACTGGAACATCCGTCAGTTCTACGACGTGATCCGCGTAGACGGTCCGCGACGAACCGGGCGCCGGCAGGTCCTCGCGCGCAATGTGCCGTCGCCTCCGGTCAACGTTGGCAGCCGCTCGCTGCCGGACTATGACTCAGTTGCCAATGCGGCGATTCAGACGATCCCGGGCGGGATGAAGGTGTTCGCAGGTCAGCGCGACGAGGGCTTCTACGTCAATCTCGGTGTGTTCGACCTCCTCGGTGTGCCGCCTGCCGACAACAACACGCCCGATTCGACCGCGGGGCTCAACGTTCACTCGATCGCCCTCGAGGTTCCGATCGAAAAGCTGACAGCCAGCGGTCGTCGTCCCACGTCGACCACGGATGCAGCCGCGGTGATCGGCGTGTGGTCGACGGCGTCACGTCAGTCAGTCACGGTGCGGTCGCCGGGAAAGCAGCAGGACTTCCTCCAGTTCGTGCAGGTGTCGCGCCTCGGCCAGCCGCTGGTGAACGAAGTCGTGATCCCACTGGGCGTCAAGAACACGTTCAATGCGATCCCGCCATCACGCGATTCCGCTGCGTTGCCGTTTGTGCTCGATCCCGAAGTGCCGAAGCTTCTCAACGCGCTCTTCGGCATCAACTCGCCGCCTGCGCCGCGCAACGATCTCGTGACGATCTTCCTGAAGGGCATCCCTGGCCTGAACCAGCCGAAGAAGGTGAAGGCATCGGAGATGCTGCGCCTCAACGTGGCCATCCCTCCGTCGGCATCGCCGAATCCGCTGGGCGTCCTCGGCGGTGACCTCGCCGGATTCCCGAATGGCCGCCGCGTTGGTGACGATGTGACCGACGCCGCGCTCCGGGTGCTGGCAGGTGCGACACCGCTGACACCGGACTTCAACACCGGCATCAACGCGCAGCTCACGGACGGTGTCAACGGCAACGACGTGCCGTACCTGACGACGTTCCCGTATCTCGCGTCGCCGCAGTCGGGGAATCCCTAAAACGGATCAACGCCCAAACTCCAACTCCCAACTCCCAACCGGTCTTCTTGGAGGTTGGAAGTTGGGGGTTGGGAGTTGACAGTTTTGTCGAAAGCAGAGGATGCCATGGATTCGAAGATGACGGTAGAAATGGAAGGTGCCGCGTCGGCGCAACTCATTCGCCCGGATGTCGCCCAGGCGCAGTGGCTGGCATCTCCGTTTGCCGTGTGGGCCTGGCGCATCTGTCAGCGCACGGCCGATCAGCGTTTCGTTGAACGTCAACTGGTGCCCGGCGAGACAGACGAGGGCGGCGCGATTGTCTTCGTGGAGCAGTTACCCGACTTCGACGCGTGGCGTGTGGCCGGCGGCGGCGTCGCGTTCAGGTGGTAGGAGGAATCATGCGCAAGGCTTTCATCTACCTGTGCGGTCTCTTCACGGTCGTGGCGGCGTGGGCCATCTACCGGGATTCGGGGCTCGTGATCCGCGATGCCAAAGCGGGGACTCTCGATATGGGGACTGCGCCCCGAGCCGTCGACGCCCAGCGCACGACACGCGCGGGGTTGGAAGCGATCATCGAGGCGACCCGCCAGCGGGTGTCCGCTCACGTCGGCGACGGGGAAGCGGCGGTGCGGCTGGCCGACGCGCTGATGCGCATGGCCCGTGTCACCGCCGACGCGTCGCTGGCGATCGAGGCCGAGCGCGTGCTGCGTGCGACATTGCGGAATTCGCCCTCCGACTACATGGCGCGGCAGATGCTCAGCGTCGTGTATCTCGCGCAGCATCGATTCGAGGACGCGCTCAGGGAAGCGACGAAGGCCCAGACGCTGCGGCCTGAGGACGCGTGGAACTACGCGATCGCGGGAGATGCCCTGCTCGAGCTCGGGCGATATGACGAGGCGTTCGACTCGTTCGACAAGGTCATGGAACGGCGTCCCGACGCGGGTGCCTACGCGCGTGTGGCGTATGCGCGCGAGCTCCAGGGCGACCTCGATGGTGCGGTGCAGCTGATGCAGATGTCGGCCGAGGCCACGAGCCGCAATGATGCTGAGGCGATGGCGTGGACGTTTGCGCAACTGGGAAATCTCTACGTGCTGCAGGGCAGGCTCGACGACGCCGAGCTCGAGTTCAATCGTGCGGACTACGTCTTCCCGTCACACCCGTATGCGATGAACGGACGCGTGCGCCTGCTCATCGCTCGGCAGCGCTACGCCGATGCCCTCAACCTGTCGCGCCGCGTGCCCACGACGCCCGAGTCACTGGCGATACAGGGAGACCTTCTCGCGAAGATGGGTCACGTGGACGATGCAGAGAAGCTGTACCGGGAGGCGGAGCAGATGGAGCGAGAGGGGTGGGAGCTGGAGCAGCCGCAGCCAGGTGCGCTTGCGCGATTCCTGGCCGAGCGCGGCCGCAACATCCCCGAAGCGATTGCCCTTGCCGAGCGCGCCGCGAACGAACGTCAGGACGTTCACACGATGGACGCGCTCGCGTGGTCGTATTTCCGAGGGGGCCGAGTGGCCGATGCGGCGTCAGCGATCCAGCGGGCAACGAGGCTGGGCACGGTCGATCCGCGCATCCGCTGTCATGCGTCGGCGATAGCGCTCACTCAGAGGGAGGGCATCGCACCGAGTACGGCGACGTGCGATCTTTTGAATCCACGAGGATAGCGACGCCGTTCACTTGATTACGACACACCGAGGCACTGAGGATCGACGAATCTTCAGTGCCTGCGGTAAGCTGAAGACACCTCCCATGAAGATCTAGCCCCTCCCAGCCATCCGCCCGCGCAGAGTGTTGCGTCAGCGGGCGTCTGTCTTCGCGCACTCATCAGGGGAGGGACCATGACCAATCCAGGTTTGCAGGGGCGCGCCGTGCTCGTCACGGGCGCGAACAATCAGTTTGGCGTCGGCGCCGCAGCGGCCAGGACGTTCGCCAGGTTTGGCGCCACATTGTTTCTTCACTATCACCGCACGCCGCTCGAGGCGGGCGAGCAGGCCGACATCTACCGAACGCAGCAGGCAAACACGGCCGATCCGATTCTCGAGGACATCGCCGCCATTGGCGGCCGTGCGGCGGCCTTCGAGGCGGATTTCACCGACCCGGCGAGCGTCACATCGCTGTTCGATGCCGCGGAGCGCTTCTGCGGCCCTGTGGAAGTGCTGATCAACAACGCGGCTGCGTGGAGCTCAGACACGTTCCTGCCGGCAACCGCAGTGCCCCGCAATTCCTTTCTCGAACTGTGGACGGATGCGGCGCGGCCAATTGCGAGCGAGCCGGCACGGCGACTCTTCATGGCCAATGCGATCGCGCCGGCGAAGCTGATCGCGGAGTTTGCGCGCCGCCACGTGGCTCGTGGCGCCCGATGGGGCCGCATCGTCAATATCAGCACCGCCGGATCGGAGTGCTTTCCGTCCGAGGCGAGCTACGGCGCCGCCAAGTACGCGCTCGAGAGCTACACCCGTACCGCCGCGCGCGAGCTTGGACAGTTCGGCATCACGGTCAACGTCCTCGCGCTCGGGCCAGTGCAGACTGGTTGGATCACTCCGGAGCTCGAACAGGCGCTGGTGCCAACGCTCGCGCTGGGCCGCATTGGGACGCCCGAGGACGTTGCGGACGTCGTCGCGTTCCTCGCATCCGAGCAGGCGCGATGGGTGACGGGGCAGAAGCTCTTCGTTGATG
Source organism: Vicinamibacteria bacterium (assembly GCA_025924295.1). GTDB lineage: Bacteria > Acidobacteriota > Vicinamibacteria > Vicinamibacterales > UBA2999 > Gp6-AA40. The sequence continues at coordinate 207 of JAICEG010000346.1, read as the reverse complement.
GCGGCCATTCTCGTTCTTAACTGAGAACGAAAAACTAAGAACTCAGAATGCATTGCGAAATCACTGCGCGCGACAGGACCCGCCATCAGCAGTTTCGCAACGTGTGCGTCTTTGTTCTTGGTTCTCGTTCAATCCATCTCCTGCTTTGGCCCGTAGTCAGAGCTGAAGGCAATCACACCAGCAGGAGGGCAGGATGTTTCGAAGATT
>JAICEG010000345.1 GCA_025924295.1 Vicinamibacteria bacterium | reverse complement strand
GAGGTCTACCGTGCGGCAGCGCGGGCGCTTTTCCCCAATCTGCCGGTCGAAAGCCGGCTGGTGTATATGTCGGATCCAGCCGGGGCCTGAAAGCGTCCTGCCCGATTCTGCACCGGAAATTGCCCGATTTCAGTTGCACGCGCCGTTCGGTTCGGGTGCGACGTGCAATTCTGCATTGCGCCTGCTGGAGTGCTCCCATAGAATCAAAAAGTTGGGAGTTGAAGATTGACGACGAAAGAGGATATCCGCGTGGCGCTGACCTGTCCCAGCTGTGGGAACGACCAGAACTTCCTTGTCAAGACGCTGCAGATGCACGTCGTGCACCTTGAAGACTCGAGAGTCGAGGTGTCCGAGGAAGGGCGTCCGGCCGTGCTCGAGGTACAGTGCGATGAGTGTGAGACGGCGCTGAATTTCGATGAGATCGACGAAGGGGTCCGAAGAGAGCTGTTACTGACGCTTGGCGCCCGCTGAGGTGCGCGTCGACTACCCGCCTTTAATGTCCTCGGCTTCCGCGTCCTCGAAGTAATCGCATTCCGGGCACACCCACTCAAAGATTTTCGTGGTCTTCGTTTGAAGTGTGCCCGGCAGTCGATCGGTGACCTGGCTCTCGCGCAAGTGCATCAACTCGCCACACATCGGGCACTCCTTCGTCGCCGTTAACCGCTCGTCACTGACCATTGACTTCTCCTCGACCGATACCTATCGTACCAGCACTCTGATGACCGGAGACGCCTTCCGTCCACTCGGCGGCGAGCCAGTTGCTCTCGTGGCAACCGACGACGGTCGTGTGGACGTCAGTTGCTTCGCTGACGAAGTCGTCATCGATTTCCCGTCCGTGGCTCTTGCGGTGGATCGCATCCGCCGGGGATTCCTCGTCGACGAGCCGTCACCGCGATGGCACACCGCCGTCTACGTATCGGTCACTGAAGCACGTCGCGGTGTGACGATGCCCGTCGAGGTGCCGGTCCGATTGACGTGCCATCAATGCGGTGGCCGTGGAGAGTCCTGGACGGAGCCGTGCACTCGCTGCGATGGCAGCGGCACTCTGGTTCTCCATCACGTCGTTCAGGTCACGATTCCTGCCGGAGTTCTCGACGGAGACCGTTTCCACTTCACCGTCGTCCCACGTCACCACGCGTCTACACGAATCGAACTTCAGGTTCGCATCGAGCCATAGCGAGGCGGAGGCACATGCTCGTCGGGTCTGAGGCGGAGCCACGCTAGCCGTGGAGCGGCACGTCCGGCTCCTGCGTATTCTGGTGGGTCTCTGGGGCGGGCTTGCAATGCTGGTTGGCGTCTCGATGCTGCTGCTCGCTACCGGGGCCTGGGCAGAATTCAGGCAATCGCTTGGTACTGCCGTGGAATTCGCCGCCGGGCTGACGACGCTGGTTTTTGCCGTGATTGGGGCATTTGCGCTGCTTTGGGGCGGAACCCACGTCTGGGCATCGACGCTGCTGAGACGCCGCCGCCCGCTCGGCCGGGTCGTCACCCTGGCGCTGGCATTGGTCAATTTGCTGGTGCTGCCGTTCGGAACGGCACTGGGCGTCTATGCCCTGTGGGTTTTACTGACGGATGAGGGGCGTCGCCTCTTCGAGCCCACGCGGTAAAATTACGAGGATATGGCTGTCACGCTGGACCGGGACGCGATCCTTCACGCGCTTCGCGTCGTTGTCGATCCCGATATTCGCAAGGACATCGTCTCGTTGGGTTTCGTCAAGGACGTGGTGGTCTCCGGCCCGCGTGTGTCCTTCACCATCGAGCTGACTACGCCGGCCTGCCCGGTCAAGGATCAACTGCGGGATCAGGCGGCCACGGCGGTGCGCGCACTGCCTGGTGTCAGCGAAGTCGACGTCAAGCTCACCGCGAACGTTCGCTCGGCCTCTGCACCAGAGGCCGGCCGTCTCCCTCTCATGGGTGTGAAGAACGTGATTGCCGTCGGCGCCGGCAAGGGCGGCGTCGGCAAGACGACGGTCGCCGTGAACCTGGCGTTGTCGCTGGCGCGCTGCGGCAGTCGGGTCGGCATTCTCGACGGCGACATCTACGGACCCAACGTGCCGATCATGTTCGGCATCAACACGCAGTTGACGACCGATGGCCAGAAGATCGTGCCAGCGGAGAAATACGGTGTGCAGGTCGTGTCAATCGGGTTCATGACCAACGACGATGCACCGATCATCTGGCGCGGACCGATGTTGCACGGCGCCATCCAGCAGTTCTTTCGCGAGGTCGCCTGGAAAGATCTGGACTACCTCATTGTCGACATGCCGCCCGGAACCGGCGACGTTGCGCTGAGCCTCAGCCAGACGGTGCCGGTCGTCGGTTCGATCGTCGTGACGACGCCACAGCGGGTGTCGCTCGCCGACAGTCGGCGCGCGGTCCGCATGTATCAAAAGCTCAACATCCCGACGCTCGGTGTGGTCGAGAACATGAGCTACTACGCCTGTCCGAACTGTCACCACGAAACGGACATTTTCGGGCATGGCGGGGGCGAAGGGCTCGCCACCGATATGGGCGTGCCATTTCTGGGTCGTCTCCCGATCTATCAGCCGATTCGCGAGGGCGGCGATACCGGCGTGCCGCTCGTGATCGGTGAGCCCGGGTCGGCTGCAGCGCGCTCGTTCCTGACCGTCGCCGAACGAACCGCAGCGCAGGTGTCGATCGCGGCACACAAGACGGCCGAAGCCAACAAGGGCAAGATCCCACTCATCCCGGTGCGATAGCGCTCCGGCTGCGACAGCGCCTCGATCATGACGTCTCTCGACATCGATCTGCCGTTCACCAAGCGCACGCTTGCCAACGGGCTCGACGTGATCGTCCACGAGGATCGACACGTGCCGATCGTGGCAGTGAACGTGTGGTACCACGTCGGCTCGAAGAACGAGCGTCCCGGCCGCACCGGATTTGCGCACCTGTTCGAGCACCTCATGTTCGAGGGCTCCGAGCACTACAACGCCGGCTACTTCCCGCCGCTGCAGCAGGCTGGTGCGCTGCTCAACGGATCGACCAACGCCGATCGCACCAACTACTGGGAGGTCGTTCCGACCAGCGCGATCGATCGGGCGCTGTGGATGGAATCCGATCGCATGGGATACCTGCTCCCGGCGCTGACCAGCCAGCGGTTCGAGACCCAGCGCGACGTCGTGCTGAACGAGCGTCGACAGAGCTATGAAAACCGTCCCTACGGAATGGTGATGATGGCGTTGTCGGCCGCGCTGTATCCGCCCGACCATCCCTACAGCTGGATGACGATCGGCTCGGCCGAAGACATTCGCGCGATGCAGCTCGAGGACGTGCAGGAGTTCTTCCGCACCTACTATCACCCGTCGAATGCGTCGCTCGTGCTGGCAGGCGACCTCGACACCGAACGGGCATTCGAGCTGGCAGAGGCATATTTCGGCGAGATTCCCGCCGGTGTCCGCCCCCAGCGGGTTTCACATCACGCCGAGCTGTCCGGGGAGCAGCGGCTGGTGCTCGAGGATCGGGTCGAGCTGCCGCGCGTCTACATCGCGTGGCACTCACCGGCGATGTTTGCAGAGGGTGACGCCGAGATGGATCTCGTCGGCGATCTGCTGGCCAATGGCAAGACCTCCCGTCTCTATAAGACCCTCGTCTACGACATGCGCATCGCGCTCGATGTGTCTGGTTATCAGAGCTCCCGCGAGATCGGCAGCTTCTTCCTCCTGGTGGCGACTGCCGCGCCTGGACACACGCTGTCGGAGATCGTCGAACGCATCGACGAAGAGGTAGGGCGCGTCGCCGACCAGGGACCGACGGCTGAAGAAATGGACCGCGCAGTGGCGCAGGCCGAGGCGCACTTCATGTACCGCGTGCAGACCGTAGGCGGCTTCGGCGGCAAGTCGGACCAGTTGAATGCCTACAACGTCCTGAAGGGAACGCCCAACTACTTCGTTGCCGATCTCAATCGCTATCGCAACGCCAGGCCGGAGTCAGTGCAGGGTGCGGCGCGCCACCACCTGCGATTGGATCGCCGAGTCATGCTGAGCGTGATCCCGCGAGGCCGGCCAACGCTGGCGCTCGCAGGGTCCACGCCGGTAACCGTGTCGTGATCCGGATCGATCGATCGCGGCTACCAGACGTGGGCGCCGATCCCACGTTCACCTTCCCCACGATCGTCCGTCACACGCTGGGCAACGGCTTGCGAGTGTGCACCATCGAGCATCGCAGCGTGCCGGTCATCACGTTCAGCCTTCAGATCGAGGGAGGATCGGGCGCCGATCCCGCGGGGCGTGAAGGTCTCGCCGCCATCGTGGCCGACATGGCGGATGAGGGGACCGGGTCACTGACGGCGCTCGAGGTCTCCGATGCGCTCGCCCGGATCGGCGCCGACTACGACGTCGACGTCGGTGGCGACGTCACCGACTACACCCTGACGACGCTGACGCGGTTCGCGTCGCGTGGCGCGGCGCTGCTTGCCGACATCGTGACGCGGCCCAGTCTGCTCGAGAGCGAGTTCATGCGGGTTCGGCAGATGCGGCTGGACCGTCTTCGCCAGTTGAAGGACGTCGCCTCCGCCGTGGCCGAGCGGACGTTCCTTCGTCTCCTCTACGGCTCGCATCCGTACGGACACCTCGCCATCGGGACCGACGCCAGCCTTCGTCGCGTGACGCCTGACGACGTCGTCTCATTTCATGCCGGATCGCTTCAGCCCTCTCGCGCCACGCTCATCGTCTGCGGCGCGATGAGCCACGAGGAACTGCTGCACGAAGCAGAAGAGGCCTTCGGCGGGTGGTCTTCCGTTGCCGGAGACACTGCGGGCGCCCCGCCGGCATCGGAGGTGGCGCCCGGAAGCAGAGCGGTGACCACGCTCGCCGTCGTGCAACGCGAAAGCGCGGCACAGTCGGAACTCCGCATTGGACAGCTGGCGACCCGGCGGGTCACGCCCGATTACCCGGCGTTGCTCGTGATGAACGCGGTCCTTGGCGGGCAGTTCGTCAGCCGCGTCAATCTGAAGCTTCGCGAAGAGAAGGGATACACCTACGGCGCGCGAACGAACTTCGATTGGCGGCGTGGCATCTCGCCCTTCGTGCTGCAGACCAGCGTGCACACCGCGTCGACGGCTGACGCGATCGCCGACTCGCTCTCCGAGGTTGCCGCGGTCAGAGGCATGCGTCCGCCGACTGACGCCGAGATGCTGCTCGCCAAGGCATCGCTGACGCGCGGATATCCGCGCGGATTCGAGACCGCGCAGCAGGTCGCGCGCTCGGTCGCCGTGCTCTCGATGTACGAGTTGCCTGACAGCTACTTCGAGGAGTTCGTGCCGAAAGTGAACGCGGTGACGAGCGCGGATGTCGTTGCGGCCGCCAGCCGCCATCTCGATCCCGCGCGGCTGACGACATTGATCGTTGGTGATTACTCTGCCATTGCAGACTCACTGCGGAGCCTGAATCTGGGCGAACCGGAGCTGCACGCGGCAGACTTCTGACTTCAGGCTCTGGGCCTAAAGCCCAGAGTCCAGAGCCCCAGTTGCACCTGCATGCTAGGCTAGTTCCAGCCGTGCCCGCCGAACTCGAACACGCGCCGCCGGAGCACGATCTCGAGCGCGGCTTCGACCGCCTCACGAGTGTCGCTGTTCTCATCGGGATCCTGGCCACGATCATGGCCG
>JAICEG010000344.1 GCA_025924295.1 Vicinamibacteria bacterium | reverse complement strand
CTTGCGGCCTACTCCGCTCCCGCTGTCCACGGACGACGGTTTGACAGGTTCGCTCCACCGGCGTCGCCATGATCGTGCGAACGCGTTAATCCCATTCGACGTGAGCGCGTCGTTGTCGCTGCAAGGGGCCGTGCTAGGATTCGCCTCATTATGCGCCCCGCCAGGCGGTGCCGAAGTGCGTTCGCGACTGCCGTCGTCTGCGCCCTCGTCACGCTGTTCGGTGGGGCTCATGCATCGGCTCAGCCGGAGCACAAACGCGCTCTCCTCATATACGACGAGGACAAGACGCTCCCGGGACTGTCAGTCCTTGATCAAGCCCTTCGTTCCAGCCTCAGCGCTGACGATGCCAGCATCGAGTTCTTCACGGAATCGATGAATCTGTCGCAGTTCAACGACGAGCACTACGAACAGGTGCTCGCCCAGCACTACGCCAACAAGTACCGCGCCCGGAAGCCGGACCTGATCATTGCCGTGATAGGACCTGCGCTCGGCTTCCTGTTGCGACATGGCGACCGGATCTTTCCCGGTGTCCCCATCGTGTTCTGCGGTGCTGACGCGGCTGACATCGAAGGCGTCACTATTCCGGCTCATGTCACGGGAATCCTGGTAAGGCGCGTCTTCGCACCGACCCTCGACGTCGTTCTTCAGCTGCAACCGGAGACTCGACAGGTTTTCGTCGTTGGCGGAACTTCCACGTTCGACAGGCATCTGCAGGCGCAGGCGCGGCGTGAGTTCCGCGCCTCTGAGCAACGTGTGTCGATCGAGTACCTCACCGAGCTATCGATGGACGATCTCCTGGCGACCGTCTCGCGCCTGCCAGCGCAGAGCGCGATCCTGTACGTGACATTGTTCAGGGACGGGGCGGGACGTGCGCACGTTCCGCATGAGGTCGTCTCCCGACTGTCCAGCGTAGCCAACGCCCCCGTCTTCATCTTCGTCGATCAGTATCTGGGTCGGGGAGCGGTGGGCGGTCATCTCTACAGCCTCGAGCGCCACGGGAAGAGTGCCGCCGAAGTCGGTCGGCGTGTTCTTCGCGGCGAATCACCAGCGACCATTCCGGTTCAGGAACTAACGTCAACTGCCAACATGTTCGATGCACGAGTGCTGACACAGTGGAATCTCGACGAACGCCGGTTGCCGCCCGACAGCATCGTGCTCTTCAGGGAGCCGGGTCTCTGGGATCGCTACAGACTGCAGATAATCGGGGGCGTGGCGCTGCTCGTGGCGCAGACGGCGTTGATCGGCGGCCTCCTGCTGCAGCGCGCGAGACGACGCCGGACCGAGGCCGAACTGCGTGCCAGCTACCAGCAGATTCGCAACCTGGGTGGGCGGCTGCTCCGTGCGCAGGAAACCGAGCGCGCCCATCTTGCGCGCGAACTGCACGATGACATCAGTCAACAAATGGCCGTCCTCGAGGTGGAGCTGCGAGTGCTGATGAACCGTCGCGGGTCGGAATCGCTGCGCGACCCTGAATCACTGCTGGCGGAAACCTCGGCGCGGGTTGCGACCGTGACGAGGAGTCTGCGCGACCTCTCGCACCGGTTGCACCCGGCGCACCTGCGGCTGCTCGGATTGACGGTTGCCCTCGAACGGCTTCAACGCGAGTTGTCGACGAACGACGTCGCCATTGCCTTTACGCACGAGGGTGTGCCGAAAGTGCTGTCACCCGATGTCATGGTCTGCCTGTACCGTGTCGCCCAGGAAGCGGTGAGCAATGCGGTGAAGCATGGCTGTGCTGGCCGGGTGTCCGTTCATCTGCGTGGTTCCCCAGATCGCATCACGATGATGGTTGCAGACAACGGAGTAGGGTTCGATGTTCGCGCCGCGCATCAGGGCCTTGGTCTCATCAGCATGAGGGAGCGCGTCGAGCAGGTAGGGGGATCGTTGCAGGTAAGCTCGGAGCCTGGCCGCGGAGCGCGTCTGGAAGTCGAAGTTCCCTACACTGTCAGCGCAACTGCCGAGGCTGTGTAAGACGATCAGAACGGCTCGAGGTATCTCCACGCCTCTGGCAGGAGGATTGTTCGCCGCCTCCGGCGACTTGTTCCGCCGCTTTTCTGACGCGTTGTCCGTGTTCGACGACGATCGCCTTATGCGGTTTGGCTCCACTGTTCGTCCAATGGTCGGCAGCGCCCGCGGCCTTTGACTTCAGCGCCTCGACCGACCTCGCGACCCTGAAGCGCTGCGGCCGCCGGCCCGCATCGGACAGTCCGAGGTTGCCGGCGCCGACGCCGCTCCTGTAGTTCACCATCCACTCGCCGACCTGCCGTCCCGCCGGCTTCGTGGTATCGATGTATTCGAGCACCAGGTCGCCAGGCTGGAACGTTGCGATCGACACCGGATCGACGGCGTGCAGGTCGATGCCTTTGATCTTCTCGGCCCACTTGTCGAGATCGCCGCCGTCTATCCTGTGCTTGTCGAAGAACTCCACGATCGTCCGAACGTTGCGCCGCGGCAGGACGCCGACGTTCCTCGTGCTCCCAAGCACGCGCTTCAGCGTGTCTTCGGTCAGGCGCTCGGCCCGCGACATGACGCGCGCCGGGCCGAGGAAGTCGTCGATGGCATTTCGCATCCGGCCGATGGCGACGCGCCCCGGTTGGCTGACGTATTCAAGCGGCAGCGCGTCGAGGCCCGACAGCAACCGCGCGAGCAGCGGTCGTGCGAGCCTGGCCAGCGTGTCGTTCCTGCGCGCCAGTTGCACGGTGCGCTCAACGGTCTGTACATACCGCGGAAGCTTGCCGAGCTTCGCGAGGTCGCCGGCGTAGGGGACGACGCCAACGGCGCTGATGGCGCCGGCAACCAAATCGCCGCGACACAACGAGATGACGGCGCTCGTCAGGTCTGCAAAAGGCGTCGGCTCGAAGATGCCGACAATGTCGAGGGTGAACTGGCCGGCATCGAGCAACAACTCGCGGGCGTCAGGGGACAGCGCCTGAAAATCGTCCAGTGCAACAACCGCCATGTAGCGAGACTCCAATCGCGGCACGTCATCTCCATTACGCGGCTCCGCGAAGGACGGATTGGTTACATCGGATGGCGCGAGGAGTCGTGGACAGACCGTTCGCCAATGGAATAGGGGACGTGGGTCGTGCCGCGCTGACGCCTACGCTCGTTCGCCGAGTGCCCTGTGCTGGCGCCGCAGCAGACCCATGAGAAACATCAGGAGTCCGGCCGCCAGCCAGAGGGCCGAAACGCCGGATCCCGTCAGGGGACCGAATCCTGTGCCTTCGAGACGCGGGGTCGTCAGACTCCACGGCCACGCGCTGACGGTCAGTGCGGTAGTTCGTTCGGCAGCCACGATGGCGACTCCCGCGAGGATCCAGACCCAGGATGTCACGCCGGACGAGATCGCGCGGGATACTTCGGCGGCCCTGGATGATTCCCGCGCTGCCGGCAGTCGTGCCACTCTCGCCATGATCGCCGCGGACAGCTCGCGCTCCGGCTCGGGTTCTTCAAGACGATTCAACGCCAGGGTCATGTCCTCGACGATCCGCAACGCCGAACGGCATCGAGGACACTGGCCCGCGTGACTGTCGATCGCGTTGCGAACCGCCGGCGAGCATTCTCGCAGCGCCTCGGTCCAGATGCGTTCGTAGATCTCCTGACAAGTCATCGTGGACTCCGGATCGTCGAAGGCGTTGCGCCAGCGAGCGAGGCGCGCAGATGCTGCCGAGCGCGGAACAGCAGGGTTTTCACAGTGCCAGCCGTCACACCGATCGCCGACGCTACCTCGCTCACCGACAACTCCTGGCGGTAGTGAAGGACGACGGCGGTTCGTTCGCCGAGTGGCAGCCGCTCGACGAGCCGCCAGAGGTGCCGGCTCTCGTCCTCGGCCACCAGCACGTCGAGAGCGGCGGGAGCGGCCGACGCATAAGCACTCGACTCAGGCTGAATCGGTGTTTCGCGCCGCGCGCCGGGCGAATGGCGCGCGAGCCAGTTCGTGGAAAGGCGCACGGTGATGGTCGCAAGCCAGGGGTAGAACGGGCGTCGCGCGTCGTACAGATCAAGACGTTCGAACGCGCGAACGAACGCATCCTGCGTCACGTCGTCGGCACCCTCTCGATTGCGGAGAATCATGACGGCTAGAGCGAACACCCGGCGTTCGTAGCCCTTCACGATCTGGCCAAAGGCATCCACATCCCCGGCTCTCACGCGCTGGACGATGTCGGCGGTCCACGTCGGATCAGCCGTCCCTTGCCAGGTCACGCGCCCGGCAGGTCGATGTCATCGACGAGTCCAAGACCCATCGAGACATGGATGACCTTGCGCGCCCCGAAGTACAGGGGAACGAGACCGACCAGAATGAGCGGCGGAAAGAGCAGTCCGAGGAGACAGATCACGAGACCTTTGAGCGCGAGGTCCGCCGCCGCTCGCTTTTCCGCGTCCGTTTTGGGCGTCGCCGCCAGGTAGGCCGATAACGACGCGTATCCGGCCCGGCGCGCCTTCCGAACCTCTCCCATCACGAGCGCCACGAGGGCCAACAGAACGCCCAGCACGAGTACAGCAAGAAGGCCAATCACCACGAGGGTGTTGGCCCCGGCGCGGACGGCAACGAGCATCGTTATCAACACCACGAGCACAGCCAGAAGACCAACCACCACGCGAGCCATATACGTCTCCCTTGTCACGGTATATACACGCTGAATTGATCGGAGGTTGACACCATCGGGCTTACTGCAGGCCGGGACGGGCGGCTCGGTGCCGGCACTCCGCTCATCACTCTCGAGCCGCGGTCACACGCCGGAGAGTTCGGCGTTCTCGCGTTCTTCGTATCGTTCGAAGCGGATTACGTGAACGTGCTCACGATCCTGCGGCTGGCGGCCATTGCGGTTCGAGGAGGTCTTGCGGGCGAGGTACGGCGGAACCGTCTTGTCGGCGCCAAAGCGTGCCGACGCGTTACTACACCGGCATGACCTCTCACGTTAAGTCCCGCCTCGAAGCTTCGGAGAATGTAGACGAAATACTTCGGCAGGCTCATCACGCGTCAATGAGCAATCCGCATTCCGATGAGATACGTAGCTTACAGAGCGAGTTCGTTGGTGGAATGTGTCGAACGCGTAAACGTCAGTTGTCCGAATCCGACGCTTGTCAGCGGAAGTCTGTGCGGTTGTCTGAGTCCTCCTTCGCGGCTGCGCCCGCTACGGACAACATCATCCTTCGCCTGAAGGTCAGCCCGGCTGGATGGCAAATGGATCGGGCTTGCCATCCGTAGCTCGCCCGAAGGGCGAGCGAAGGATGGTGGACCAGAACAGCGCCAGTTGGAACCGCCTCAACGATTGGCTCGCCCGAATCGACGCGCTTCGACTCGCCGCTTGACCCGGCAAGATTCGTCGAAATCACCAGACCCACCAGGCGACGACTCGGATCTTCTCGTGGTCGAACCGAGATCCCAACGCTTCGAGGACGCGGAAAACGGTCGACCACTCTGATTCTTGCGGTCGAACCGCCAATGAATCCCAGTTGACTCGCATGAGTTCGGCATAGCTGACGAACGTGAAGCCCCCGAACTCGCCCGGACCGTACTGCCGTTCGTGATCACGAATCCTGGCGATATCGTCGCGGACCTCGGACGAGCAAGCGGTCGGGACGCCCCGATTCGACGCGATCGGGCTGACACTCTCCGGGTTGGCGACCGCTGCCTTCGAGAAACCGAACACGGCCTCCGAGAACTTGTCCGGCACATCGACCAGCGGTGCAAGGCGTGTTACGCCCATCCACAT
>JAICEG010000343.1 GCA_025924295.1 Vicinamibacteria bacterium | reverse complement strand
TCGACTGGCGGCTGTCGGGATGGGCTGCACATCGATCGGGCCAATGAGAACCACGGTGCCGAAGCGACGATCTCGTTCCTCCTCGCGCTGCATGAATTGCGCACCGTTGCCGCGCTCGAGGCGCTTGGCGGACGGGCACGTGAACTGCACCCAACATCATGACGTCGCCACAATACGAGGTTCTTTTCCAGCGACATTCAGCGAACCCGATCCTGACCGCGGCCGACTGGCCGTATCCGGCGCACACCGTGTTCAATGCCGGGGCGACGCGGCTTCAGGACGGCACGACACTACTCCTCAGCAGGGTCGAGGACCGGCGAGGCCACTCGCATCTGTGCGCCGCCCGATCAGACAACGGGGTCGACGGCTGGAAGATCGACACGACGCCGACGCTGTGTGCCGACCCGGCGGGACATCCCGAAGAACTGTGGGGCATCGAAGACCCGCGCATCACCTTCGTCGAAGAACTCGACCGCTACGTGGTCGCGTACACCGCGTTCAGTCGAGGAGGGCCAGGTGTGGCGCTGGCGCTGACGGATGACTTCCGCCATTTCGAGCGCCTCGGGCTGGTCATGCAGCCGGATGACAAAGATGCGGCGCTCTTGCCCCGGCGCTTCAACGGCCTCTTCGCCCTGCTCCATCGACCGTTGACCGATACCGGTGCTCACGTCTGGATCTCGTATTCACCGGACCTGCGCAATTGGGGTGGCCACAAGCTCGTGCTGCCCGCGCGTCGCGGGGCCTGGTGGGATGCCAATCGCGTCGGCCTGTCGCCACCGCTCATCGAGACGGAGCGCGGGTGGCTCATGCTCTATCACGGTGTGCGGCGAACAGCCGCCGGCGTGCTGTATCGCCTGGGCGTTGCGTTGTTGGAGCTGGAGAATCCCGAGCGCTGCCTTCTCCGCGGCGATTCCTGGATCTTCGGTCCCGAGGCGCCCTACGAACGCCAGGGTGACGTTGGCTACGTCGCCTTCCCCTGTGGCTACACCCTGGGCGCAGATGGTGATGCCATCAACCTGTATTACGGAGCCGCCGACACGAGTATCGCGCTGGCGACCGGCAGTATCAGTCAACTGCTCTACTGGCTGGATCGGCACGGCACCGCATGTAGCCATGCGCTCACGAGCTAAGCCGCTCAGGCCGGCCCGACGCAGCGCGCTGTCCCCATTCGATGTGCAGGCGTTCCTCGACTCGGCCGGCGTCTCGCGCCGGATCGTGCGTTTCGCGCGCGACTCGGTTGTCTTCACGCAGGGAGCCCCGGCCCACAGCGTCTTCTACATCCAGCAGGGTGGTGTGAAGCTCTCGGTCGTGTCGCGCAGGGGAAAAGAGGCCATCGTGGCCATGCTCGCGCCCGGCGATTTCTTTGGCGAAGGGTGCCTGGCCGGGCAGTTGGTGCGGATGGGAACGGCGACCGCATTGGTGCCCACGATGGTGTTGAGGATTCGCAAGCGCGAGATGATGCGGACGCTGCACGACCAATCGGCACTCTCGGACCTGTTCATCGCCCACATGCTGACTCGCAATATCCGAATCGAAGAGGACCTCGTCGATCACCTGTTCAACTCGAGCGAGAAGCGACTGGCGCGCACCCTGCTCCTCCTCGCGCGCTACGGCGAGGAACGTGATTCACACCGCGTCCTGCCCGGGCTGTCCCAGGAAACGCTTGCCGAGATGGTCGGCACGACGCGATCGCGCGTGAACGTGTTCATGAACAAGTTTCGCAAGCTGGGATTCGTCCGCTACAACGGCACGCTCACCATCAATAGCTCGCTGCTGAGTGTCGTGCTGCACGACTAGAGCAGTCCTGCGTTCATGGTCCACCACGCACCAAGGACGAGCGGATTAAGAACGGACCGAGAACTAAGGCCCAAGAACCGAGGCCCAACTGTGTGCTGTCCAGCACAGACAGGCCCAACCCGGAGTGTCACACTCGACGTGCTGGAAACCTTGGAGCCTTTCATGAACAATTCATACACTCTCGTCATCGCAGTAGGCCTCATCGTCGGCGGGCAGGTAATCGGGGCGCAGGAGGCACAGGAGTTATCGCGCTATCGCGCGTACGCGCTCGAAAGCAGCGTCGCCGCGATCGCGACGGCGATCGGCCCGCGTGTCGGCTCGCGCGCGACCGAGGCCAGCACGCTTCACGAGCGCCCGGCGAAAATTCAGGAACTGCAGTGGCGAGCGCCCTACGTGAGTCCCGGCAGCGCCTCCGCCGATCCGGTTCGCGACATCGCATTTACCTTCGTGGACGACGCGCTCTATCAAGTGCTCGTAACCTACGACCGCGAGCGGACGACAGGCCTGACGAACGACGACATCATCCAGTCCCTTTCGGCTGCCTACGGGGCGCCGGTGCTCAAATCGACAATCGTGCGAACCGAGCTGCCGTCGGGCATGCTCGACGATGCCGTCGTGCTGGCGCAGTGGAGTGACGCTGCCACGTCGCTGACGCTCCTCCGCGACACGTATTCGCCTGACTTTCAGCTGATCCTGATATCGAAGGCGTTGAACGCACGCGCCCGAAGCGCGATTCGCGAGGCCATCAGGCTGGATGCGCTCGAAGCACCACAGCGAGAGCTGGAAAAACGCAAGCAGGATGTCGCCGAGGCCAGTGCCACGCGCGACAAGACCCGCGCGACGAACAAGGCCGCCTTTCGACCTTGAGGACCGTCATGACAAGCCCTTCCACAACCCACGTCACCACGATGGTCGATGTCGCGCCAGACGAGTACTCGTCGCCCACGTGTCCGTTGTGTCACACGACACACTCGTCTCTGACGCGCGAGGCAGTCGACGCCGGTGCCTCGTGGATCTGTGGAAGATGCGGCCAGCGCTGGAATGCGCTGCGGCTCCTCGCCGTCAACAGTTATGCCGCGTGGGTCGCCCGCCGGGGATAGTCTACGCCGGCACGCGTTCACTGCCGGTCGCCCCGTTGGAACAGCACTTGGGACCCTTCTCCGGTTGATACTCGTAGGGTAATCAGTAGGGCCCGAGGTCAACCGTGAGAGAGACATTCACCGAGCTGAAGCAGGCAGCGCGCGCGCTGGCAAAACGACCGGGATACGCGGTCGTGGCCACATTCACGCTCGCGCTGGGAATCGCCGCAAACGTCGCCATCTTCACCGTCGTCAACGCCATACTCCTGCAACCTCTTCCATACCCGGATGCCGGCCGCATCGTCACGGTGCGCCACAACGCGCCCGGCCTGGCGCTGCCGGAACTGGAGATCTCACCCGGGCTGGTCGAGCTCTATCGCGACAACGCCAGCACGCTGACGCGCATGGCGGCGTACGAGCCTGGTGAACGCAACCTCACCGGCAGCGGGCACCCGGAGCGCATCAAGGTCGCCAGCGTGACGCCGGAGGTCTTCGATGTGCTCGGCGTCAGGCCGATGCGCGGGCGTGCGTTCAGCGAGCCTGACGTGCGCAAGGACGCGCCGCTGGTCGTCATCCTGACCGACGCGCTCTGGCAATCTGATTTCGGCAGTGACCCGAACGTCGTCGGCCGGCGCGTCGAGGTGAACGGCGTTCGCGCAGAGATCGTCGGCGTCATGCCGGCGGGATTCGCGTTCCCCGACGCGGACACGAGGCTGCTCGTGCCGCTCTTCCTCGATCCGGCAGGCGGCTTTGGCGCGTTTCGCGCGAGGAGCCTTGCACGCCTTGCGCCAGGTATCACACTCGGTGTCGCGCAACAGGAGAGATCACCGCGCTGCAGACGCGGATCCCCGAGCGCTTCCCCGACATCGAACGTGAGTTCCTCGATCGCGCCGGCTGGGTCGCGACCGTCACGCCGTTGCGCGAGCGAGTCGTCGGCGACGTCTCCACGATGCTGTGGATCCTGTTCGCCACCGTCGGCCTTGTCCTGTTGATCGCGGGCGCCAATGTCGCGAATCTCTTTCTGGTCCGTGCCGAATCACGACAACGAGAAGTGGCGGTGCGCGCAGCTCTTGGCGCGGGACGCTGGCGATTGATTCGCGCGTTCCTCGCGGAGAGCCTTCTGCTGACGTTCGCCGGTGGTGTCGCGGGTGCGATGCTAGCCTGGGCCGCAGTCCGCTTCCTCGTGGCCTCGAGCCCGATCGACCTGCCTCGCCTCCACGAGGTCCGATTCGACGGAACAGTGCTCGCCTTTGCCGTCGCACTGAGCATCTGCGCCGGTCTTGTCCTCGGCGCGCTGCCGATGCTGCAGCTCGCCGGCCGCTCGTTCGCGGCACTGCTGCACGATGGTGGACGGGGCCATACGGCCAGCCGTGCGCGGCACCGGATGCGCAACCTGCTGATCGCCGGCCAGGTGGCGATGGCATTGCTGCTTCTCGTGGCATCGGGCCTCATGTTGCGGAGCGCCACGCGGCTGTACGCCGTAGACCCAGGCATCAGGGTGGACGATGTGATCGCTGCCGGTATCAGCCTGGGTCCGCGCGACCGAGTGCAGGCGGTGAGGTTGTATCAGCGGATGCTCGACGAAGTCGCCGGGCTCCCGGGCGTCGTGGCGCACGGCGCCGCGAACAGCCTGCCGGTCAGTGTCCGGAGCATGCGCGGCGGGAGTTTCGAGATCGAATCTCGTCCCCGTCCCGACACGGAGATTCCGTTCGTCACGATGTACATGGCGGTCACGCCCGGTTTTTTCGAGACGCTCGGTGTGCCGCTGCTCGCGGGCCGCGCGCCGGAATGGGTGGATGCCGAGCGCGACACACACCCGATCTGGGTCAACGAGACATTTGCGCGCACCTATCTGGACAACAAGGCGGTCGGTGAGCGGATCGAGCTCGAAGACACGCGCATGGAGATCGTCGGCGTCGTCGGCGACATCCGCTCGTTCGGCCTGCAGGAAGACGTCAGGCCGTTCGCCTACGTCACGCTCGGTAATCCGGCGGTCTCGCTCGATCTGATGCAGGTCGTCGTTCGCACGTCGACGACGCCGGGATCGATCACATCAGCCCTGCGCGCCGCGGTTGACCGCGTCGATGCATCCGTTCCGGTCACGACGGTTCAGACGATGACGGACGTGGTCGCGTCGTCGCTGGCCCAGACGTGGTTCACGATGATCCTGCTGGCGTGCGCCGCGGGTGGTGCGCTGGTGCTCGGGATGATCGGCCTCTACGGTGTCATCCGCTACGTCGTTGCGCAGCGGACGGCGGAGATCGGCTTGCGCATCGCGCTGGGCGCCGGGCCGGGCGACGTGCGCGCCATGGTGTTGTGGCAGGGCCTGAGCGTGACGCTGGCCGGCGTGATCGTCGGACTCATCGCGGCGTGGGCGTCCACACGGCTGATGGCTTCGCTGCTGTTCGAAGTGTCGCCCAATGACCCGATGACGTTCATCTCGGTGCCGCTTGCCCTGGTCGCGGTCAGTGCCATTGCCACGTACCTGCCGGCGCGTCGAGCGGCCCTCATCGACCCGTCGCAGGCGCTTCGCGACGAAGGGTGAGTGTGGTGGCGGGCTAAGCCAGTATCTCGCGCCGGTGGATGCGTCTGCCGACGCTAGCTACCAACGCGCGAAGAGCGACCTCGCTCACTGGCTTGACCAGGTGCGCGTCAAAGCCGGCTTCCTGCGAGCGCCGCCGATCGTCGGTCTGGCCCCAGCCGGTGACGGCCACCAGGAACGGGTGGCCCTCGTGTGTGCCCCGTTCTCGGATGATGCGCGCCACGTCGTACCCGCTGAGGCGTGGCAAGCCGATATCGAGCAGGACCAGATCCGGTCGTAACTTCAATGTCGCGTCGACCGCGTCCGGGCCGTCGTTCG
>JAICEG010000342.1 GCA_025924295.1 Vicinamibacteria bacterium | reverse complement strand
TTCCTCCATCGCGGAATCGCCGCCGCCGACAACGGCGATCGGCCGGCCGCGGAAAAAATACCCATCGCACGTCGCGCACGTCGACACACCGTGTCCCGACAGCCGACGGTCGGAGCCGATCTCCAGCCACCTCGCGGAGGCACCGGTGGCGATGATCAGCGCTTCCGTCGTCAGTGACTTGCCGTTGGCAAACGTCAGCGTGAACGGGCGATTCTTCAGATCGACCGTCGTGACGTTCCCCTGCACGATCTCCGTGCCGAATCGCTCAGCCTGGGCCCGCATCTCGGCCATCAGGTCCGGTCCCATGATCCCGTCGCGAAAACCCGGCCAGTTCTCCACCATGGTGGTGAGCATCAGCTGACCGCCGGCTTCGAGCCCTTCCACGAGCAGCGGCTTGAGATTGGCACGCGCTGAGTACAGCGCCGCGGTCAGGCCGGCGGGACCTGATCCGATGATCGTGACTTTGCGATCCGCCACCTTAGGCTCGCTTCGACGACGGCTCGGTCGCCAGATGACGCTCGATCATCTGAGCGATGTCTTCCTTCGCTCTCAGTCCGACGATCGTCTCGGCCAACTGTCCCTCTTTGAAGAGCAGCAGCGTGGGAATACCGCGAACGGCAAATCGTCCGGGAATGTTCGGGTTCTCGTCCACGTTCAACTTGGCCACCGTTGCGCGGCCGTCGAATTCCGACGCGAGCGCGTCGACCGTCGGCGCCAGACGCCGGCAGGGACCGCACCATTCCGCCCAGAAGTCCACCAGCACGACCCCCTTGCTGGTCTCATCGTCGAAATTGTTATCGGTGAACGTCTTCACTTTTTCGGATGCCATCGCGACTCTTCTCCCCGTTTCAGCCTTAACTATGCTCCAACTCGATTCGCGCTGATCGCTCGCTCATATACCTTGACGTACTCTCGAGCCGACGCGTCCCACGAAAAGTCTTCCCGCATCCCCGCTCTCTGAATCCGTCGCCACCCCGGCCGATTCTCGAACATCTCGAGGGCGCGTCCAAGCGCTCCGAGGAGCGCCACCGGAGAGTGTTCGACGAACGTGAACCCGGTCCCCCTCCCTGTGCCGCGATCCACGTCGTGGACCGTATCAAAGAGGCCGCCGGTCGCGTGTACGATAGGAACGGTTCCATACCGGAGGCTGTACATCTGGTTCAGTCCACATGGCTCGAAGCGCGACGGCATCAGGAACATATCTGCCCCGCCCTCGATCACATGCGCCAACTCATCATCGAACCCGATCTTCACCCCAACCCGATTCGGATGGCGCTCCGCCAGCTGCTTCCATCGCTCCTCGTAACGCGGCTCACCGGAACCGAGCAGCACGAAGGAGGCATTCAGCGCCGGCAACGCCTCCGAGAGCTGATCCAGCAGGTCGAATCCCTTCTGGTCCACCATCCTCGAAATCATCGCCACCAGCGGACGCCGCCGGATATCAGTTGTCCCGGTAAGGCCGAACGCTTCGAGAACCCTTCGCTTGGCCGCTGCCTTCCCTGCCATCTTTGACGCACTGAAGGGCACCGGGAGGTTCACATCCCGCTCGGGATCCCACTGATCGTAATCGATTCCGTTGAGAATGCCGACCAGATCGGCCGACCGTGACGCCAGGATGCCGTCGAAGCCAAAGCCCAGCTCCGCCGTCTGGATTTCCTGAGCGTATCGCGGACTGACGGTCGTAATGATTCCGGAGAAGACGATGCCCCCTTTGAGAAAACTGATTCGACTCCAGTACTCGAGGGCGTCGATGCGCATCAGGTCCCACCCGAGCCCGAGACGCGGCAACCAGCTGGCGTCGAAAACACCTTGGTATGCGAGGTTGTGAATCGTGAAAACAGTGGCAGGCGGATTCGTCTGCCACTCGGGGACAGTCCGCCTCGCGAGCAAGGGCACGAGGCCCGCCTGCCAGTCGTGCGCATGAACGACGTCATAGGCGTGCCCGGTGGATGCGGCCCAGGTCAGGGCGGCCTTACTTAGAAATGCGAAGCGCTCAGGATTGTCCGGGTAATCGCGCGACGCGATTCCGTACAGGTAGTCGCGTTCGAAATAGGCGGGGTGCGTGATGAAGACCACCCTGACGCCGCGATCGATCACGGCGGAGACGTCGGCCACATCGACCTGCCCGCCGAGGGTGACCGTGATCTGTCCGATCGGTTGTCCTGCGCTGACGGTCCGATATTTCGGCATCACCACGTCAACGTGGTGCCCCAGTTTGACCAGCGCGCGCGGGAGCGCTCCGAGCACGTCCGCAAGCCCCCCGGTCTTGGCGAAAGGGTGCACTTCGGACGCAACCATAAGGATCCGCACTCTTGATATGATCTCACGGTGACTGATTCAGGGGCTCGCCCACCCCGGGGCGCGAGGCCCGAATCCAGAGAAGCCGCCGAATTACGAGCGATCCGATCCCAGCAGCCGCAGTTGCAGTCGGCCGTGGATCTGCACCTCGAACTGCTGGAGGTGCAGCGGCGGATTCAGAGTCGCGTGCCGCTGCCACTCCTCGCGATTACCGGAGAATCGATCCAGCGTCATCAGAGTGCTGCGACTCCGCTGCTGCGCTTCGAGGACATCCCGCTGAATCTCAGCGACCTTCGCCTGATGGTTCGGCAGATCGCCGACGTCCTTCGGCGTTACGGCGCCCTCGAGGAGGTGGACTACCAGAAGGTCCAGGCACTTGGACGCGACATGAAGCTCCTGACGGTCACCGGGCAATGGTTCAGGAGCGTGGCCGAGCGCCAGGTCGCCTCGATCGGAGTTCCAGTCACCAATTCATTTGCCGAGCTGGATGGAAGCGAGGTCCTCGATCAGGTTCTGACGTTGTCGATGCGGCCATTCCTGTCGCGCTGTGCCGAGGTCCTGCAGCAGCGACCCGAGTTATCGATCTGGACGCATTCGCACTGTGCGCTATGCGGCGGTCAGCCCGACCTATCGGTCATCACGCCATCGGCGGAGCGCCATCTGATCTGTGGCCGCTGTGAGCTTCGCTGGAAGTGGGAAACACTCGCGTGCCCCTACTGCCGCAACAGTGATCGCGCAAAGATCACGTCGTTCGCGACCCCAGACGGGAAGTATCGGGTCTACGCCTGCGATGCGTGTCGCAGGTACCTGAAGGCCTACGACGGTCGGCGCGCCTCGCGGCCGGTCATGCCGATGGTCGATGCAGTGGCGACACTGCCACTCGACGCCGCCGCCATTCAGCGCGGCTACTCTTCGTAGCGGCAGGTCTCAGACCTGCCGTTTGGATCAATCCTAGTTGGCTGCGGCCGCCGGGGCTGCGGCCTGCAGTGGCGTGCCGAGAAGATCTTCGGCCTTGCTGGCGAACCAGTTGAACAGGTGCCGCGTTTCCCAGAAGCGGCCGGCGTTCGACTTGGCGCCGAGAACAACCACGGCGACCTGCGGCCCCCCTTGCGGAAGGCGCAGCAGCGTGGCCAGGCAGTAACCGGAGTTGCGGATGAAGCCGGTCTTGCCGGCCTGCACGTCGACGTCACCCTTCATGACCAGCTGATTCGTCGAGTGGATGTTGATCACACGGCGTCCCGCAGTCACGGTGTAGTTCTGCTTCTGCATGATGCCGGCGATGCGCTCATCTCCGGAGACATATGTGATGAGCTTCGCCATGTCGTAGGCCGATGACACGTTGGCCGAGAGCAGACCAGAAGGATCGGCGTAGTGCGTAGCGGTCAGGCCGAGCTCTGCAGCCTTGGCGTTCATCCGCTCGATGAAGGCCTCCGAACCGTGACTCGATACGCGTGCCAGCGCACGTGCGGCCGCGTTGTCGGAGGCGATCAGCGTGAGGTGCAGAAGGTCGCCCTTCGTGACGCGATAGCCCCGACGGATGTAGGTCGTGGACGCCGCGCGAGCGTCAGTCGCCTCGATCACCACCTCATCCGAGAGGTTGGGCGAGTCCTCGAGGAAGACAACCGCGGTCATGACCTTGGTGATGCTGGCGATCGACCGCTGATCCTGGGCATTCGACTCCCACAGGACCTGGCCCGTCTCTGAGTTATAGATAATTGCGGCCTCGGCACGGACGTCCGGGACGAGGGCTCCCGATTCATCCAGCCGGAATCTCGGCTCCTGGGCCTCGCGAAGGGCGCGGGCCTGGGCGGCTGCACGGCTTGCCCGGGCGCGGCTCCGGCGGGCTGCCGACGTTGACGACGTCGACGGTCGTGAATTCGTCGACTTCCGGGTAATAGTCTTCTTTGCAGTAGTTTTTTGGGGCGCTGCCCGGGTGCCTGTGCCTGCCTGGGCGGCCGCCATGTCGGCGGACAGGCCAACGTACATCAGGGCCGTCAGGACGCACCAGAAACGCGAGGTCTTAGAAAACCGGGGAAAAATCACAAGCAACCCTTTGGGAGACAGCTGGTTACAAAATGTATCGGCATTCTAACAAACCTCCTGCAGTGCGCAAGAGGAATGCGCGTCGTGCGCGACGATTCCAAGAAAGGTGCCAGCCTGCATGAACCTCCGAGAATCGGAGTACACGGCCCTCCGTCAGACTATTGCCAGCCGGGGAACCACTCGAATGGCGCTCCTGACGGTGACTTTGATCGGCTGGGCAATCGTCGCCGCCACAGTCACGATCCTCGGTGGCCACCCCGCCACCACGCTGTTTCCCCTCGTGGTACTGGCCGGCGGGTTCGAAGCCGTCCACGCGCTTCACGTGGGAGTCGAACGGATCGGACGTTACCTGCAGGTCTTCTACGAGAGCCCGCCGGAAGGCGCGATGTGGGAAACCACCGCGATGTCCGTTGGACCCGCGTTGCCGGGCGGGGGCGTGGACCCCTTGTTCACGCTGATTTTCGTGTTCGCGACCTCTGTGAATCTGCTTCCGCTGATCGTGACCCCCGCGACCCCGGTGGAGTTGCTGGTCGTCAGCCTGTTTCACGCGGGTGTCGTGGTCAGGCTCGTACGTGCACGTCGAGCCGCCACGCGTCAGCGCGCCGTGGACCTCGAAAGCTATCGCGCCGTCAAACTGCGAATGTCGAACGGGAAAGATTAGCGAGCGAGTGCAACTGCGAGCAGCGTCACGAGCTGCGTCCCTCTCCAGGAGTCGGTCGTGTCGAATGACTCTCTGGGAGAATGCACATCCCGTCCGACGCCGCCCCCGCCGATGGTGATCGCTTGAATGCCGAGACTCATTGGCAGATTGGCATCGGTTGAACCCTCGTCCAGCCTGACCGGCAACGAGAGTGCATTCAGCGTCGCGGTGGTCGTTTCAACGATCCGTGAATCAGCCGCCGTGCGGCCCGCGGGGCGGTTCCCCACCTGCTCGATATCGACGGTGAGCGGCTCGTGATTCCTGCGACGCGTGTTCTCCTCATCGAGGGCGCTGCGCACCGACGCCTGGAATCCTGCCTCGAGTTGTGAAAGAGCCGCTGCGTCAGAAGACCGGAGATCAACTTCCATCCACGCTTCGGTGGCTATCGCATTGACCGAGGTCCCGCCGCCGATTCTTCCAACACTGAATGTGGTACGCGGAGTCACCGGCACGTCGAGGCGCGCGATCCTGGCAATCGCGCTCCCCAGCGCGTGGACCGGGTTGGCGCGTCCGAAGTTGTCGTAGCTGTGTCCGCCCGGACCGCGGAATGTGACGCGGTATCTCCGGCTCCCCACTCCAACATTGGTGATCCCATAGCGGTCGCCGTCCACGGACACGAACCGGTCGCTCTGGCGGAACGGTCCGGCAAAGAGGGCCTTGACCCCGCGCAAATCGCCGAGCCCCTCCTCACCCACCGT
>JAICEG010000341.1 GCA_025924295.1 Vicinamibacteria bacterium | reverse complement strand
CGAATGTGAGCGACGCATTCAGCAGTGCGAGAGCGCCCGCCAACACGGCCCACTGCGCGGCCGACTTCACGTCTGACTTCCTTCGAAGGGACACATCGGGGTCAACGGCCGTCTGCGCCCTTCAGCCAGCCCGGAGCCAGCGTGACCTGGTCCCAGTGCTCGGTGAACTTCCCGTCCTTCACCCGCACGGTCTCGAATGCGAACGCCTCGTAGGTGCGGCTCGGATCGTCGGGGTCCTTCAGCACGCCTTTGTAGATCGCGGTCACGAGGTCGCACTCGGCCATCACGATGATCGGATCGCGCAGCGCGATACCACCCAGATCGACGAGCGCCACCTTGCGTCGCGCCGCCTCGTCAAACGCCTTGACCCAGGCCTCGCGTCCCTTCGCCCCGGTGAACTCGTCAATCCGCAGCGCCCGCGGGTTGTGCTGGATGTAGTCGTCGGCCTGGAAGCGGCGTGAACGCTCCTCGCGCGTCATCGACCTCCCCGACTCGAAGAAGTCGATGAGCAGTTGCTTGTTCGCGTCGAGCGTCGACTGAGGCACCGGCGCACACCTCACGATGCCTTGCGCGCCCACCTCGACGGCGCCGCAGAGCGCGGCCATTCCCACAAGTGCGATCAGTCTCATACTCCCTCCTGGGAATCGCCGGGATCCTCCCGCATGGGACGGCAGTCCACCTCAATCCGCGGGTTCGATCCGGAGAATCGCCCCCTCTGCGCCGTCGGTGAGCACGTACAACAAGCCGTCCCGGCCCTGCTTCACGTCGCGAATCCTTCGCCGCAGATCGACGAGCAGTGGCTCCCGCCGCAGCTCCTCGAGATTCTTGTTGATCAGTATTCTGTGCAGCTGCCCCGTGCCCGGAATCTCTCCGTAGCGCATGCCGCCGACGAACACGTCGCCCTTCCATTTGGGGAGGCGATCGCCGGTATAGAAGGTGATGCTGGACACCGCGATCGACGGGATCCAGAGGACGGTTGCGTCGCGGAATCCTTCCTTCGAGAACGGCCCCTGCCAGGGACCCGCGTAGGTTCGGCCGAGGCTGACGAGCGGCCACCCATAGTTGGCGCCAGGCGCGAGGATGTTGGCCTCGTCACCGCCGTTCGGCCCATTCTCGACCTGCCAGACCGCGCCCGTACCGGGATGCGTGGCCATACGCAGCGTGTTGCGGTGACCCATCGTGAAGACTTCGGGTCTGGCGTCGGCGCGCCCGACGAACGGGTTGTCCTGCGGCACTGAGCCCGTGTCGGTGAGGCGCAGGATCTTCCCGCCGATGTTATTCAGCAACTGCGTGGCGTTCGGTACGCCTCCACCTCCGCCGCCGCCGCTCGCGACGTATAACATGCCGTCACCGCCGAACGTGATCGGCCCACCGCCTCCGCCCTCGCCGACGAAAATGTCGGTCACTTCCCTGAGCTCCTTGCCGTCCCACACCGCGCGCGCGACCGCGAGCGTGTTCCGCTTCTCGTCGAGCGGTTTGGTGTAGCTGATGTACACGGCGTGATTGCGATCAAAGTTCGGGTGCAGCGCCAGGTCCATGCCCGACAGTCCCTGCCCGCGCGCCACGGGGGCGCCGGTCACGGGCTGCGGATCGACCACGCCGTTGCGCACGACTTTGATCTGTCCGCCGCGTTCAGCCACGAGGATCGTGTCGTCAGACACGAACGCCATGCTCCACCCGTTCGTGAAACCGCGGGCGAGGACGCTGACGCGGATGTTCTGCCCTTCTGCCGTCTCGTAACGCACCGGCGTCTCGGGCAGGGGGGGGATCTTGATGCCTTGGGGTGCGACCGGTGTGTTATTCCGCATCGGCACCTCCTGCTGAGCCATCAGTGGCCCGGCGAGGACGGCGAGGGCGAGGAGAGTGAGTCGACTAGTTGACCGAGTCATACGTTGATCTCCGATGGATGACGAACGGGACACCAGATTATGCGTTACATCATCTCGAACTACTTCCCTTTCGCAACAGGTCGCGCGCGGTAACCTCGGGCCGGGTTTTGAGACATGATGATGGGTGGAAGCACTGTCGCCCTGATGAACACCGTCATTGCAGCCTTCGCGATCGCCGTTCTCGTAGCGAATGGCTCAGCCGCTACCGAGGCCTCGCAGATCGCCGCGCGCGCCGAGTGTGCCGAGGTTCAGGAGTGCCGGCGCCTTGCGCTGGAGGCGCACGGGCGCGGCGCATACGAGACCTTCCACGATTTTGCCTGGCGGACGATTCAGACCGGCCGTCGGAACGATCCCGAGCTGATGTATCTGCTCGCACGGGCACAGAGCCTGAGCAATCGACCGACAGACGCCCTCGTGACGCTGAGGCGTCTGTCCGAAATGGGCGCGGTCTACGATGCGACCACGAACGAGGATCTGTGGCAAGTCCGCGAGCTTCCGGGCTGGCCGCAGGTCGCCGCCCTCATCGACCGCGTGGCCGGCTCTGACGTCACCAGCCGCACCACGACGCAGCCTTCTACCGCTCCGGCAGCGCCTCCCGGACCCACGGCGCGAATCGTCGAGCCGAGGATCCAAGGACTGACGGTCATCGACGCTGTTCGTTTCTCGGCGCCGGGATATGTCCCGGGCGGCCTTGCCTATGATTCGGTTTCACGCCGATTTGTCGTCGGCGATCTGTACGCGCGCAAGTTACTCGTCGTCGGCGAGGGCTCCGATCGTGTCGACGACATGGTGCGCGCCGATTCCGCGAGATTTCAAGACGTCACCGCGATCGAGATCGATCGACGGCGCGGTGACCTGTGGGTCGTGAGCACCGGACCGACCGACGGCACCGCGGCGCTGCACAAACTGCAGTTGATTTCCGGCCGCATGCTGAGCGTGTTCCAAGCGGCCACCGAATTCCAGCCGGTGCGGTTTACTGACGTGACCGTCACCCCTTCAGGCACCGTGCTCGTACTCGACGACGTGGGTCGGCGAGTGCTCGGCGTCCGGTCCAAGGCCACGACTCTCGCAGCGATGATACGCCTCGAGGTCGAGGCGCCGACCAGCCTTGCCGCGTCTGGTAACGACCAGGTCGCCTATGTCGCCCACCGCGATGGGCTCGTGTTCCTTGATCTCGCGACGAGGAAGGCGTCAGCCATTACTGGCCCTGACGGCGTCGACCTCGGACACTTCGAGCGGATCAGATGGCACCGGAATGCGCTCGTGGGCGCCCAGGTCACACCGAACGGAGCGCGTCGCTTCGTTCGCCTTCGATTGAGCCAGACCGGGAGACGCGTGACCGAGGCTACAGTGATCGATGCCTCGCTTCCGGCCGGTTCGGGCCCGACCTTCGCGACTATCGCGGGCGACGATCTGTACTATCTCGTGACGAGAAGCGCCGAATCCGGGAGCCTGAACGGTGCGCCCGGTCGCGAGATCGTGGATGTCTCGGTACAGCGCATCCGGCTGCGCTGAGCGCGAGGAAACTTCGTGTCGACCTGGGCGTATGAGTGTCGAGCTCGAGATGATTCGGCCACTCGGTGGTTTGTCTCCCGGCTTGCGATCAACGAGTTGCCGCCAGGTACGCGCAGCGTGCTCGTTCGGGTGGGCGACGACTGGGTGCCCGCCATCGTGGACCGGTCGCGCCAAATCGACGTCGAAGCGATGCTGCTGCACGACGTCATTGCGGATGAGGAGTTCTCGGGCACCGACTCAGAGGTGTTCCCCGGCGGCCGGCCCGCTTCGCCAGGGCCGCCAACTGCCGGGCAGAAGGTGACGGCGGCGGCGATCTCGATGGCGGGGATGAAGTTCGTAGTGGTGGTGGTCGATCTGACGACTGCCTCAGGGCCAGGTGAGGCCGATCTGGTGGTCGCCGACATGCAATCGAGGTTCGGCGTTCCCGTCGTGCTGATGGGTCAGGAAGAAGACGGCACTCCCGTCTATTACGGCAGCGAAGACCTGAAGGATCGTGTGGCAGCCGTTCCAGTCGATCAGATGCCATGGAAGGAGTACACACTGAACTGAAAGATGAGAGGCACGGTCGATTCCCCTGGGCAAGCGCATGACTATCGATGCGCGTTCGGCCCGCTCACGCATCCGACCACCGTCATACCGGAACTGCGTCTCGGAATTGGCGGCACGGATCTCACGCTCGCCAAAGTGAATCTGTTTTCGCCGCCAGTCGGCTACGATTCCAGCTTCGGGCTGCTCGGGGTCGACGTCTTCGCGAACGCCCGAGAAGTCACCATCGATTTCCAAGCGATGCGCCTCGTTGTCCGCTGACGCGCGTACCGTTGGAAGGCCACCGTCAAGAAGTCGACACGAGTAAGCTCGCCGAAACCGAGCGCCCCGCTCAGAATCAGGACCGTAGAGATGAGATCACGAATCGCTCTCGCGGTACTTTTCGTCTCCGCCGCTTTCATCGCGGCCGCCCAGAGTCCGTCCTCCAGCCATCCACGCGGCAGCGGTCTGCAAGCGTGGCAGAACCCCGGACTAGCGGGCGTCCTGGCCAAGTGTAAGACTCCACCTGCGCTCAACGCCGAACGGCTCAAGCAGGTCGCCGCGGCCAACGTCGATCCCACGAATGCCGGCCCGCCACCCGAGTGGGCTCCGCTGCCGGCGTCGTCCGCCATTCCAGGCGTGATCGCGGCGGGCCAGAACTGGAAGGTCGTCTGGTCGTGGGAGGGCAATAACGCCGATGGGCCGATCGCGGCGGACAACGGGACGATCCTGTTCGCGAACAACGACGCGAGCAACGTGATGCGGATGGACCCGGCAACCGGCCTGGCCACGGTTCTCTACAGCAACACGAACACCAGTGGCGCCCTGTCGCGAAGCAAGAACGGCGCGCTGTTCGTGGCCCAGCGTGGTCTGGGGATGGGCATCGAGCAACTGGAGCCGCAGCGGAAGATGCTGGCCAACTCCTACAACGGTGAGCCGCTCGAGTGCGTCGGCGGCGGCATCAACGACCTGATGGCTGACGCGCGCGGCGGCGTCTACATCTCAGGCCTGTCGGGCAGCGTGTACTATGCCAACCCGCAGGGCGTCGTCTCGCGGTACGGCCAGGGCATCCGCAGCAACGGCATCATCCTGAGCCCCGACGAAAAAACGCTGTACGTCACGAACGGCGGAACCCTGGTCGCCTTCGACGTGATGCCCGACGGGGCGCTGACGAACCAGCGGGATTTCGGAAAGCTGCGCGGCGGCCAGGGCGGAGACGGCTCGGCGGTCGATGCGGAGGGGCGCGTCTATGTCGCCACCGGGGCGTCGGTGGACGTCTTCGCCCCGAACGGCGCGTTCCTGGGCAGCATCATGGGCCCACGGGGGCTGCACGGCACGGCCTTCGGCGGCCGGGACAAGAAGACGCTCTACGCGATCGTCTTCTACGGCACGTGGGGGACGAAGAGCGCCAGGAACCGGGTCATCGCGATTCCGACGATCGCGCAAGGCTACAGCGGGCGAGCAAAGTAATCCGTCGCCACGAGGGCCCTCGCGATTCTTTGTTCATCGAACCACCCCTTCCGCTGGTGGTGAGATTGACGGGCAGCGCCCGTCCTCGGGCGGGAGACCAGCAAGCAGGCGCGCGCACAGTCGTTGCGAGGGCGCGACGACCGGATAAATTCTCCATGACTGCGAGTTGACTCGTCCGATCTAGAGGTGAGGTAGCTGTTGCGGCGCCATTCGATTCGAATGGCGCCGCTATCACGCACTCCTACTCGATGACCGTAATCTTGTCGGGCGCCCAGCCTCCGTGAAAGCCGTGCGGCACGCGAACCGGCAGACGGATCGTCGCGATCGGCTCTCCGGCGAAGTCCTGGG
>JAICEG010000340.1 GCA_025924295.1 Vicinamibacteria bacterium | reverse complement strand
GGGGCTAATTTCCGTCGGAGTCACTTCGGAAATTACCCCCGGGGTCTTAAACTCCTCCCGTGCACCCCCGTCGTCGATTCGCCATACCCTTGCCGGGCGGACGCACGCTCGAATTGGGCGGCCGCACGCTCGTCATGGGAATCATCAACGTCACTCCCGATTCGTTCTCCGACGGAGGTGTGCTCCTCGATTCCGCGCGCGCGGTAGAAGCCGGGGTGCAGATGGCGGCCGAGGGGGCCGACCTGCTGGACGTGGGCGGTGAATCGACGCGGCCTGGCGCTCAGCCCCTGGACGCCGCGGAGGAACGACGCCGCATCCTGCCGGTCATTGAGAAACTCGTCTCGCGAGTCAGTATCCCGATCTCGGTCGACACCTACAAGGCGTCGACCGCCAACGCAGCGCTCGAAGCCGGGGCAGCGCTCGTCAACGACATCAGCGGCCTCCGATACGAGCCCGGCCTGGCTGAAGTGGTGGCCAGGCATCGTGCCGCCATCGTCCTGATGCACACGCGGGGGCGGTCGAAGGACATGTACAAGCAGGCTGTCTACAGCGAGGTCGTGGACGAAGTCCTCGACGAGTTGCGAGAGAGCATGGCGTTCGCCGGCGGTGCAGGTATCTCCAAAGAGTCGATCCTGGTCGATCCGGGACTTGGGTTCGCCAAGGAGCCGGCCCACAGCTACGAGGTGCTTGGGCGGCTCGGCGAGTTCAGCGACCTCGGGCGCCCGGTCGTGGCCGGCCCGTCCCGCAAGGGATTCCTCACCAAACCACTGCACCGGGACATTTCCGCATCCGAGCGCGACTGGCCGACTGCTGCAGCGGTCACTGCCGCCGTGCTGGCAGGTGCACATGTGGTGCGAGTGCATGCCGTACGGGAGATGGTTCCGGTTGTCAGGGTGGCCGACGAAATTCGGAAGTATCATCGCGAGCACTGATGGACTGGTTGTCCCAGCTATCGCTGTTGTTGCGCCGACCCGCCGTGTCCTGGTGGGACGTCGTCGACATCGTGCTGGTCTCGGTGCTCATCTACGAGCTCCTGCTGCTCATCCGCGGGACGCGCGCGGTGCAGATGGCGCTCAGCGCCGGCTTTCTCATCGGTCTGTTCTTCGTCTCCCGCTGGTTCGATCTCGAGACGGTGAACTGGGTCATCCGCAATCTGGCGACCTACGTGGGGTTTGCCATCATCGTGCTCTTTCAGGCCGATATACGTCGCGCGCTCGCGCACTTCGGCCGGGCCCCCTTCTTCAAGTACTTCGAGCGTGTCACCAGTGCGGACGAGACCATCGAAGATCTCGTGGTGGCCGCGACGACATTGGCCGCGCGCCGCATCGGCGCCATCATCGTGATCGAGCGGCAGATCGGATTGCGCAATTACATCGAAGGAGGCATTCCGCTCGACGCCACGATCACCTACGACCTGCTGGCGTCGATCTTTCAGCCAGGATCACCGTTGCACGACGGCGCCGTGATCGTCCAGGGCGACCGGGTTGCCGCCGCGGCATGCTTCCTGCCTCTCTCGATCAATCCACGCGTCAGCCGGGAGCTGGGAACCCGGCACCGTGCCGCTCTCGGCATCACCGAGGAGAACGATGCGGTCGCAATCGTGGTTTCCGAGGAGAGCGGCGCAATCTCTCTCGCACTCGCTGGCGGGCTGGAGCGAGGTTTTTCGGCCGAGCGCCTGCGAGACCGGCTGCGCGTCCTGCTGACTGGTGAGCCGGCCGTCGAAGCCGCCCCGATACGAGGCTCGGTCGTCTGATGCCGGTGTTGCGGATCAAATACGTCGGGCTGAAGCTGGTTTCTCTCGTCCTTGCCGCCCTGTTGTGGTTGCTGGTGTCAGGTGAGCAGACGGTCGAGAGGGCCCTGCGCATCCCGCTGGAGTTCACCAATCTGCCTACGCAGTTGGAACTCGTCGGTCAGCCGCCGGCGGTTGTTGACGTCCGCGTTCGCGGCTCGTCGGGTACCTTGAGTCGAATCACGGCCGGCGAGCTGGCAGCGGTACTCGATGTGCGGACGGCCCGGAGGGGCGATCGGCTGTTCCACCTGACGGCCGAGGACGTGCGTGTGCCCTTCGGTGTGGACGTGGTGCAGGTCACGCCGGCGAGTGTGTCGCTGACCTTCGAGGAGTCGCTCTCGAAGACGGTAGGCGTCACAGCACGGATCGAAGGTGAGCCGGCGGCGGGCTATGCTGTAGGAGGTGTCACGGTCGATCCGCCGGCGGTGGCCATCTTCGGTCCGGCCAGTGCTCTCAACGGTTTGACCGAAGCGATCACCGAGCCGATCTCGGTCGATGGCGCATCCGGTCCGGTGACGGAGACCGTGACCATCGGTGTGGCGGATCCGGTGGTGCGCCTCCGTGCGGCACAAACGGCGCGCGTGACAGTATCGATTGGCGCGGCGCCGGAAGAGTGGTTCGTGCACGGAGTCGCAGTTCAAGTAAAAAGCGGTCGCGGAGCCTTCACGGTCTCCCCAGCCGATGTGACGATCAGGGTTCGCGGACCGCGTGATTCAGTTGATACCAATCCAGATCATTACTCTGCGGCCGTCGATGTTACCGGCCTCGCCGCAGGAAAACACTTGCGGCTCGTCCGCGTCGAGCCGCCGGCAGGCATTGGCCTCGTCGGCGTGGAACCGGCCGAAGTCGTTGTGACAATCCGATAAACGGGACGATGGCGCGACTATTCGGTACCGATGGTGTTCGAGGCAAGGCAGGCGAGTTCCCACTCGATGTCGCAACGATCCGGCGGCTGGGTGCGGCGCTGGTGCGAGCGCTGCGTCACAACGGGACGCGACCTTCGACGGAAGCGGTCAGATTCCTTGCAGGACGAGATACTCGGGAATCGGGCGCGTGGATTGAGCGCGAGCTGGCATTCGGTATTCGAAGCCAGGGCGGCAGCCTGACGAGTACCGGCGTCGTTCCAACGCCGGCGATCGCCTATCTCACACCGAGGACGGGGTATTCAGCGGGCGTCGTCATCTCCGCGTCGCACAACCCCTTCGAAGACAACGGCATCAAGGTCTTCTCGGGTGCGGGAGAGAAGTTCACCGAGACGCTCGAGCGTCAGGTCGAAGCCATCATCGCCGACCAGGCGTGGTCAGTGCCGGCCGACGTCGCCGGACCCGTCGAAGAAGTCGATCTGCGCCCAGAGTATCTCGATCATCTGCGGGAGATCCTGCCCGGCGCATATCGCCAGAACGGCATGCGAGTCGCCATCGATTGTGCGAACGGGGCGACGGCGACCGTGGCGCCGCGGCTGTTTCGCGAGATGGGGTTCGAAGTCGACTGCATCGGTGTGTCGCCGGATGGCCGCAACATCAATCTCGGTTGTGGATCCACGGTTCCGGAGCCGCTCGCCCGCCTGGTCGTCGAGGGCCGTCACGCCCTCGGCGTCGCGTTCGATGGCGACGGCGATCGCGCCATCTTCGTCGATGCCTCTGGCCGTGTCGTCGACGGTGACGCCGTGATGCTGATGTGCGCCCGGCAGATGAAAGAGGAAGGCCGGCTCAAGGGCAACGCGATCGTGGCGACGGTGATGAGCAACATCGGGCTCGAGCTCGCGTTGCGCGATGCCGAGATCGGCATGGTTCGATGCGCCGTCGGCGACAAGTACGTGATGGAAGAAATGCTGCG
This sequence comes from Vicinamibacteria bacterium, assembly GCA_025924295.1. Lineage (GTDB taxonomy): Bacteria > Acidobacteriota > Vicinamibacteria > Vicinamibacterales > UBA2999 > Gp6-AA40. Next base: position 2,124 of record JAICEG010000340.1, on the reverse strand, counting down.
TCGCGACCTGTCGCTCGGTGGCGAGCAATCCGGTCACATCATCTTCGCCGAGTATCTGTTCACCGGTGATGGTCTCGCGACCGCGCTGAACGTGCTTCGAACGATGAGCGCCTCACGGCGACCGCTGCGCGATCTGGCGGACCAGCTCACAACCTACCCCCAGGTGCTGATGAACCTGCGCGTGCGCGAGAAGGTTGATCTGAAGACAGTGCCGGCGATTGCTGCGGTCATGGCGTCGGTCGAGGAGCGGCTCGCCGGCAATGGTCGTCTGCTGGTGCGTTACTCCGGCACGGAGCCGCTGCTGAGGATCATGCTCGAAGGTCAAGACTCGGGCGAGATTCGCCAGTGGGGACAGGAGATCATCGACGTGGTGAAGCAGCACCTCGCGTAGCTGCTCGTTCCATGGTTCACCTATCCGTCAACGTCAACAAGGTCGCCACGCTTCGAAACTCGCGCGGCGGAACCGTGCCGTCCGTCCTGGATGCCGTGCGTGTGTGCGTCGCCGCTGGTGTCCCGGGCATCACCGTTCATCCGAGAGCTGACGCTCGCCACATCACGGCGAAGGATGTGTTCGACGTTGCGGCACTGCTTCGCACGTACGAACGGTCGGTCGAGTTCAACATCGAGGGCGATCCGCGGCCCGATCTGATCGCGCTCGTGCATGAGGTCAAGCCGACGCAGTGCACGCTGGTTCCCGTGCGACCGGGCGAGGTGACCAGCCAGGCTGGATGGTCGACCGAGACGCCGCGGGAGGCGATGAAGGCTCTCGTGCGCGGGCTGCGCGACCTCGGCATTCGCGTCAGTCTGTTCGTGGACCCGGAGGAGGCGCCAGTCCGGTGGGCGGCGGATATGGGCGCTGATCGCGTCGAACTGTACACGGAACCCTTCGCGCGGGCGTTCGAGCGCGGCCCGGCAGCGGCCGAGGCGGCCTACGCCATCTACGCCCGCGCCGCGACGCTTGCGAACTCGCTTGGTCTTGGCGTCAACGCCGGACACGACCTGGATCTCGACAATCTCCCATTGTTTCGACGGCTGCCGCACCTGGCCGAGGTGTCCATTGGCCATGCGCTCATAAGCCACGCGCTGTTCGTGGGCCTCGATCGCAGCGTCCGGGAGTATCTTGAGGTGCTGGCTGGAAGATAATTGGGTCGGGAGTCAACAAATGACTCCCGACCCCATTACAGTTATGAAATCTGAAGCGATCGCATACGTCGTTGCCGGCATCTGTTTTGGCATCATCCTGGGTTGGGTGATCGGGACGCAGCAGGCCCGCCGGTCGGGGGCCACGCCCGCGCCTACGGCCGCGGCGCAGCCTGGCGGGGGCGGGACGGTCCAGCAACAGGCACCGGTGCTCGACGAAGCACGTGTGCAGGCGTTGAACACCATTCTCCAGGGCGATCCGAAGAATGTGAACGCCACCGTGCAACTCGGCAATGTCTACTTCGACGCCGAGCGCTGGGACGAGGCCATCAAGTGGTACAACCGGGCGCTCGAACTCGATCCCCGCAATGCGGACGCCAGCACAGATCTCGGTGTCAGCTACTACTACAGCAACAAACCTGACGAAGCGCTCGCGCAGTTCGAGAAGTCGCTCGCGATCAGCCCCACGCACACGAAGACGCTGCTGAACAAGGGCATCGTGCTGGCATTTGGAAAACAAGACCTGAAAGCGGCGGCGACCGAATGGCAGAAGGTGGTCGACCTGGCGCCCGACAGTCCAGAGGGTCAGGCGGCGCGCCGTGCGCTTCAGGGGATAGCGTCGGCCCACGCGAGCGAGGGTTCGGCCACAGGCAATCCGTGACGCGCCTCCTCCTGCTCGCCCTCCTGCTGCTGGTGGTGGCGTGGGCATTCTGGCGCCTGGTGGACGGCGTGATTGAAACCTTCGGTGGCACGACGCGCAGCAGAGCGCAGAAGAGGCAGCGAGCCGCTCCCGTTAAGCTGGTTCGCGATCCGGTGTGTGGAACCTGGGTCTCTCCTACTAACTCGCGGTTCTTACAGGTCGGGGAAGCAACTCACTATTTCTGCTCGGACGACTGCCGGAAGAAATTTCAGAGCCGATGAGCACCCGCGTCGAGGAACAGCTTCGTGCCGAGATCGTCGAAGCCGGCCGTCGTATGTACGCCC
>JAICEG010000339.1 GCA_025924295.1 Vicinamibacteria bacterium | reverse complement strand
TGGGTGTAGGCTTCCACCGCCTCGGCAGGTATCTGTATCTTCGTCTGCTCCATGGCCTCTGGCTCCTTTCGCAGATTCCTTATATGTGAAGACGGATGAACGCGGCGAAGAATATCACTCCATGACGGCCGCCGTCTTGCACCCTACGGCTGAGAAGCCCGCCTGGCGTCGGTCCAGGATTCCGCTTTTGTCGTTGCGGTATCAAGGCTGTAACTCGATACCTGCCTGCCATGTCGATTCTGCGACGTCTGCGGTGGCCGCGCTCGGGGCGCCACGCCAGGGGACACGCGATGGTCCTTGCCATCATCCTCTGGATCGTCGCCGCCATCGTCGGGTTCACGGGCGCCAGCGATCGCGGCATTGCCGGTCCGTTGAAAGGCGCGGACTTCGTGCACTTCTACACCCTCGGTCACCTGGCGAGCTCACAGCGAATCGCCCCGATGTACGACGGCGCCCTGCTGCACGACGCCCAGGTCGAGCTGATCCCTGAATCGGCGCCGGAGATCTATCCACCCGTTTATCCACCACAAGCGGCCGTTCTGTTCGCGCCGGTCTCGGGGCTCTCCTACCAGAGTGCGCTGCTCATCTGGTGTCTCATCACGATCGCCGGATACGGGCTGATCGTGTGGAGCGCGTGGAAGCCAGTGGCCGCCCTGCTGCCGGACCGTACGTTCGTGTTCGCTGCCGCGGCTGCGTTCGCACCGTTCTGGAGTCTCGTGCTCCACGGCCAGGTCACGATCATCGTGCTCGGGACCTTCTGGGCAGGATGGCTCGCGCTCGAGCGACGACGTCATTGGCTTGCCGGTTTTGCGTTCGGATTCCTCGCGCTGAAGCCACAGTTCGGCATACCGCTCGCTGCCGTCGTCCTCGTGTGTGGGGACTGGGCGATGCTGGCCGGCGCCGTCTCGTCGGTCATCGCGCAAGCGGGGGCTGTCTGGCTGGTGCTGGGCACGGGTGCGTTCACGGCGTTTGCCGAGAGCATTCCAATGACGCTTGCCTATGCCGACGTGCTCGAAGCCAAGCCTTTCCTGAGCCACTCACTGCGCGCGGTCACACGCCTCACCCCGAACTGGATCGGCCTGCCGGCATGGACGGCCCTGTCAGCGATTGTGTTGTGGCTGACCCTGCGCGTGTGGAAGAGCCACGCGCCCGTGCGTGTGCGGCTCGGCACCCTCGTCTTGGCATCGGCCCTCGTCAACCCGCACCTGATCATCTACGACCTCACTGTGCTGGCCCTGCCGCTTCTGTGGTTTGGCGCTTACCTTCAGGAGCCTGGCCGGCAGGAACTGGCCGAACGGTACTGGACTGCCGTCTACTGGTTGTTCGCGCTGACGTTCATGCCCACGGCGGCGGCGATTGGGGTGCAGGCCTCGGTGTTCGTGATGGTCTGGCTATTGATCCTGATTGTTCGCGCCGTCGAAGCGGACTCGTCGACCCTCGTCCCTCGGGTCGATATCAACGCTCCAGTCACTGCCCGGGCGTAATTCCACGTCCATCGGCGCGCGAATCTCGTCCAAAGGGCGTGATCCGTGGAACTTTTCCGCGCGCCGCTGCAATCACGCGGCAGATGCGAGGAGCGCAGCGTGCGACTGCCGGGGATCCCGCCGATGCCGATCTGATGCGCCGCACGGCACAGGGCGATCGCGACGCCTTCGCTCTGCTCTATCGCCGTCATCACGCCATCGTGTATCGCTTCGCGCGACTGATGACGGGTTCGATCAGCGCCGCCGAGGACATCGTGCAGGAGGTCTTCCTGGTGGTCATGCGCGATGCGGGACGCTACGATGCGACGCGCGCCGCGCTGACGACCTATCTCTACGGGGTGGCTCGCCATCAGACGCGCCGGCGTCTCGCGCGGGATCGCCATTTCGTGGCGTTCGATGGGGACGGATCCGAGGCATGTCCGCCCGTCGACGACGACCCGGCGGCGATGATCGAGCGCCGCGAGTCAGTGCAGCAGCTGCGGCGTGCGATCGTGTCGCTGCCGCGAAAATACCGTGAGGTCATCGTCCTGTGCGACCTGCAGGATGTGACCTATGCTGATGCCGCGGCAGTGCTGGGATGCGCGATTGGGACGATCCGTTCGCGTCTCTATCGTGCCCGGCACCTATTGGGCCAGAAGATGGCAGGTGCCGGTGCCAGCGACGAGGATCGACAACGGCTGGCTATGAGGTGCGCGGTATGAAGTCACCGCACTGGGATCCCCATCTGGCGTCCGCGCTCGATGATTTGCGCGAAGTCGAGGGACACGTCAAGGCCCCGCCTCGCGTCGAGGCGGCAGTGCTGGCCGCGTGGGATCGAACGCACGCCGCGCGCACGGTGTCCCCGTCGCGCCAGCGGTGGCAGCGCGTCGCCGCCGTCGCGGCAGCGCTGACGATATCCCTCGGACTCGCACAACTCGGTCGTGCGCTGCAGCAGACCGTCCGAACCCCCGCGTTGGAAGCGAACAGCAACGACACGTTGCTGCTCGTCGGCGAGCCTATTCTGCGGGGTGAACCGGTGCGCGTGGTCCGGATGCGCATCCCCGCATCGACGTTGGTGGGACTGGGCGTCCGCGCAGGCAGCGGCGTCGCGCAAGTCGATGTCGATGTCATCGTCGGAGAAGACGGCGTGGCGCGGGCCATCCGCGTCGGCATGTAACAAGACACGTTTGCGGTCCGGATGAAGCCGGGCACCACGGTTCTTCTGGGAGACTGACGGCTATGACTTTCCGATTGTTCATCACGCTCGCGATCGTGCTCGGACTCGCACCGGCGAGCGGCGCGCAACAGGTGGAAACGCAGCTCACGCTGCAGAGCGGCGCCGTGATGGCTTCTCCCGTCGGCGTCATCGAGTCGATACCGCTCGAGTCGGTGACGAGCGTCCCCAACGCCCCGTTCACGGCCGACGCCGAGACCGAATTCACGCAGGTCCTCGGCGACGGCAATCGCATCGAGCGACGCTATTCGTCGATGGTCGCCCGCGACGGCCAGGGACGAACGCGGCGCGAAGAGGAGATTGCGCTCATCGGCCCGCTGGCCGTCGATGGACCCTCGCCGCGGCTCGTCACGATCCTCGACAACGTCACCGGCCACTCGTACACGCTCGACGAACGGCAGCGGATCGCGTTCCGCAATCCAATGGCGATGACGAAACTGGGAGATGCACACGCGTTTTCCTTTGCGTATCACGCAGACCAGAAGGGCGCTGCGACCGGGGTGCGTGAATCAGGCGGGAGCGCGACATGGACAGCCGCAACCAAACCGAGTGTCGCCATCACGGCGGTACCGGGCCACCGCGTGATTCTTGGCGACGCGGCGGCGTCGAAGGTAACGACCGAGTCCCTCGGTACCAGGTCCATCGAGGGCGTCATGGCTGAAGGAACACGCACGACGTCCACCATTCCCGCCGGTGCCATTGGCAACGTGATGCCAATCGAGGTCGTCAGCGAGCGCTGGTATTCGCGCGAGCTGCAGATGGCGGTGTTGATCAGCCGCAAGGATCCCCGCAGCGGCGACTCCGTCTATCGGTTGCGCAACATCGTGAGGGCGGAGCCGCCGGCGGATCTCTTCATCGTGCCCAGCGACTACGAAGTGCGCGGCGGTCAGCTCGGTGGAATCAGGGTGCTGCGCAAGCTCGAAGAAGAGAAAGTGCAGCGTAAGGGTAAGGAGTAGGGTCGCCCTGCTATCGCGCCGTCACTTCGACGCGTTCTGATTCGGCGCTGACGTTGGGTTCCGGACTCCTGTTGTCGACGGCGGTGACGGCATACACGTACCGGACGCCAGGCTTTACCGTCTGGTCCGTGTAGCGTGTTTCCTTCACGACGTCGTCGGTAATCCGAGCCAGCGTCTCGCTTCCCTCTTCAGCGCGCCACACGAAGTAGCCCTGGAGATCGCGTTCGCCGTTCGCTTCCCACACGAGGCTGATCGCGCCCTCGACAGCGATCGGCGAAACGCCGGTCGGTGGAGCCGGGGGAAAGATGTCGACCGGCATCACACACACCGGCTTCGACCTGTGACCCTCGACGGTTCGGTCGGTCCTGCCGCGAACGGCCGACACGGCATAGCAGCGGCGCTGGCCGTCACTCGCCAGCGGATCGCTGAAGCTGAAACCGTCGAGTGGCGCTGTATTCACCGGCACAGGAGGAGCCGCTGCGGTGTTCTGCTCTTTCGTCTCTGCCGCATCGGGTGGCGGCGGGATCTCCCGGTACACGTTGTAGCGAGTCGGCCCGGGCAGCAGCGAGGCTAACGCTTCCGGCGACGGTGGCACATCGTCGAGAGGCGATGCCGACAGCACCGGAGCACGTTCCAGCAGGAAACCGATGATCCCGCCCGACGGTTCCCACGTCAGCGTGACGGCTTCAGCGTTATAGGTCACCTTCAGATCGGGCGGCGCATCGGGCAGGGGCGTCAGCACGATATCGGCAACCGCACTCGGCGGGCCCGCGCGGCCGCGCTCGCTGAAGGCAATCGCGATGTAGTAGCGGCGAAGAGCGCGCGACTGGTCGACGATCGGCGCCGGGCTGATTGCCGTTGACCCCGCCGCGCGCGGCAACGGAGGTCCTTCGAGGAAATCGTCCGCCTTCAGCAGGTCGCGCATCGTCGTCGGCAGGACCCCTTCCGCCGTGCGCTCGACCGTCGCGACTCGCCTGGCGACTTCAGGGAACCGCGTCGCTGGTGGTGCGGTGCGCCCGGTATACGCGTACACGTCGATGCGTCCCAGGGCGACCGGGGTCGACTCGTCGACGTTTTTCGTGGGGAGGGCCAGCGTGAGAACGACCTCCTCACCGACCCGGCGCGCGGAGAGCTGGCCGACGGCAGCGGGGATGTCCACGAACGGCGCCAACGGAGGGCCCTTCTTGCCGCAGCCCGACAGCGCCAGGATCAACACCCAACTACCAACCCCCAACTTCCAAAGTGCGCTTGGGCGCCGGGAGTTGGGCGTTGGATCTTGACGAGCAACGTTCATTAGGAAGCAGCGAGTGGTGCCTCTCGAACCATGTCGCGTGCCGCGAGTTCGCTCGAGCTGCGCCGCGAGACATCAGGCGTCTTGAAGCGGCGGACGTCGATGCCATAGCCGCGAACCTTGTAGTTGAGGATCCGCTCAGTGGTGTCGAGCAGGCGTGCCGCCTTGGCACGATTGCCTCGCGTCGTCTTCAGGGCATCGATGATCAGATCGCGCTCGTAGCCGGCAACCGCGTCCTTGAGTGACACACGCGTGACGGTGCCTGAGGCCTCGGCGGTCTGCAGCGACGGTGGCAGATGGTGCCCGTGCACCACGGCGCCGTCGCACACGAGCACCGCACGCTCGAGGGCGTTCTCGAGCTCACGGACGTTTCCGGGCCAGTGATACGCGGTCAGCATGTCGATGGCCGGCGTCGAGATCCGCTTGATCACCTTGCCGTGCTCGCGCGAGAACTTCTCGAGGAAGTGATCGGCGAGTAGCAGCAGGTCGGCCTTCCGCTCGCGCAGGGGCGGCACGAAGATCGTGAAGACGTTGAGCCGATAGTACAAGTCCTCGCGGAACGTCCCGTCGACGATCGCCTTCTCCATGTCCTTGTTGGTGGCCGCGATCAGCCGCACGTTCACCTTGACGGTTTCCGTACCCCCCAGGCGCTCGAACTCGCGCTCTTGCAGGACGCGCAACAGCTTGACCTGCGTGCCGAGGTTCACGTCGCCAATTTCATCGAGGAAGAGCGTTCCACCTTCCGCCATCTCGAAGCGCCCCTTCTTGCGGGCATTGGCGCCGGTGAACGCACCCTTCTCGTAGCCGAACAGTTCCGAC
>JAICEG010000338.1 GCA_025924295.1 Vicinamibacteria bacterium | reverse complement strand
TCGATCATCTCCGACGGCAATGAGAACGACAGCGAGACCGTCTTGCCATCGCCCCCGAGCTGAACGGAGTTGAGGAATTCAGCAAACTCGGGGTGCTGTCCTGTCTGCAGGCGGCCAAGCGCCATGAACCCGCGAATGACTTCCTGGAGGTTCTGCGCCGAGGCCTCGTCCCGGGTTTCGACTCGCAGCTGACCCTCGAGACCAGTACCGATGAATCCCCTCGCGGAGAACCAGTTGATTGGCGGAAGCTGACTTGCCACCTCGGCCGGTAGTCTGTTGCCGCCCGTGAGTGCATCGAAGCGTGCGACAACCCACGCATCGCCATCGTCGATCTCTCGCACGAGGCGCATCACTTCTTCGTTGCTCGTAACGTTCTTGCCGGCCGCCTTGGTATCAACCGCCTGACGAACCGCCGTTGCGCCGCCAACCGCCATGAGCCCGGGCTCCAGGAAGACGACCGCAAATTTATCGTCGTCCTGGACGAGGAGTCGGGATCCCTTGTAGTCCTCTACAGTACCGCCCTTCTCCCGAACGATTCCCTCGATCCGGACCTCATCGAAGCGGCCGCGCGCGAGCACGAGAGGGGGCTCTCCCTGTGTCGGTTCGGCATCGGCTCGAGAGAACGTCGCAACGATGTAGTCGATGTCGGTCTCGGGGTCGATGCCAGTCTGTTCCTTGAAGTGCTCCGGGCCGGCGCTCGTTCCCGGCTGAAGCTCCGTGAGCTTGCGGCGCACCTCGGAGTCCATGACGTCGCGCACGTTGGCGTAGGCCACCAGCTGGGCGTCTGCGGGAACGTATGCAAGCTCGCCAGGACCGTCCCCGCCAATTATCGTGAGGTTCTGGAATCCGCCCACATAGGCGGCCAGAAGGCCGGTGCCGAGGCCCACCATCAGGAAGCCTGATGCAGCCGTGAGAAACAGTCGAGTCCGCCTGGTCATCTACACCGCTCCCAGGTCAGTATACGAGCCTTGCCGGGAGCATGTTCCCTCCCCCCCGTTTTTCTGTGGGAAACAGGCCCTTATTGCTCGAGGATGTACTCGCGTTGCTCGACAACACGGACCGCCAGCACGAGGGAGACGATGATGGCAACCGCGAGCCAGCTTAGGCTGGCCGCGACCGACGGTGGTTCCCTGAACACAGCGCCCTGCAGCAGGGACACAGTGTCGCCTGCCGGCATCGAGTGGGGCACCAGCGGCTGGAGGTAGTAGGCCAGCGTGAAACGCTTCAGATATCCCGGGATGAAGAGCGTGACGAGCTCCCAGCCAAAGATGAAAACCAGCCCCACGACCAGCGGGCGCTTGAGCGCTGCACCGATGAAAGCGAAGAGCGCCCCGTAGGCGGCGAGCCCGAGGCCGAGCACCCCGAGGTCGATGAGGAGCGAGATGAACGTTCCCGGTATTTGACTGAAGGGCACCATCAGGAAATACACGACCATCACCGACGGCAGCACGACGAGCGAGGTGCACAGCAGGTACGCGATGTACTTGCCGACGACGACCGCCCCGCGGCGAACGGGGCGCGTGAACAGATAGGTAATCGTCTTGTCGTCGACTTCGTCGGCGATGAGCGAGGTGCCGTAAAAGACGCCGAGCACGGGGACGATGAACCAGAGGAAGAGGATCCAGATCATCGCGCCGAAGATGCTCATGGCGTCGACCTGGACACCGTTGACCCTGAGCGGCGCGGTCCCCATCGACTGCACGATCCGCGCAACCATCGCCACGATGACCGGGCTTCCAACGACGAGCACCATGAAGATCGTCCGGCGAGACCACAGCATCTCGCCGACCGACATGCTGAACACGCGAAACGCGCTGGTCAGAAACGACTCGGAGCGGGGAGCTGTCGTGCTCATTGCTTCACCAGGTACTTGAAGACCGCCTGCAGGTTGTCGTCAGGCGATGTCACTTCATCGATGACACCCGCCTCGCCCGATGCGGCCATGTCGGTCAAGCGCGCGTAAAAGGCATCCGGTCGTCCGGTCTCGACGACGATCGCACCCGGCTCGAAGCGGAGACTGATCACTCCATCTTGTGCCAGGAGCTCGCGCGCCAGCCGCCTGGTATCGTCCGCACGAATGAACACCGTGTGGGGATGCTCGTCGATCAAATCCCGGATCTGGTGGACGTTGCCTTCCGCCACGATGCGCCCGTTGTTGATCAGCAGGATGTTCGACGTCATCGACTCGACTTCGTGCAGGATGTGACTCGACACCAGCACGCTCTTTCCCGTTCGTCCCCACTCCTTGATCAACCGGATGGTGCGCCGGCGCATGATCGGGTCCATGCCGCTCAGCGGCTCGTCGAGGATGAGTAGTTCCGGGTCGTGCGCCAGCGCCTGGGCCAGCTTGACGCGCTGACGCATGCCCTTGCTGTAGCCGCCGATCTTGCGATCTGCCGCATCGAGGAGATCCACGATGCCGAGCGCGCGGTGCGTCGCCTCCGCCGCCTCCTTGTCTGAAAAACCGTTCAGCCCGACCAGCGCCGTCACCCACTCCGCTCCGGTCATTCGGTCGTAGAACGCGTCCTGCTCGGGACAGAAGCCGATGCGCCGATAAAGTTCATGATTGCCCCAAATCGGCTCACCCAGCACGCGGATGGATCCTTTGCTCGGCTTCAGCTGCCCCGTGATGAGCTTCATGAACGTCGACTTGCCGGCGCCGTTCGGTCCGAGGAGTCCGGTGATGCCGGGAGGCACCGATACGGTGACGTCGTTCAGCCCGGAGACCTGACCGTACCACTTCGAGAGGTGCTCTGTGGCAATCGCGGTCACGCGACGACCTCCACCACACGGATCTTGCGCTCGAGCACCCAGAAGGATGCGGCGATGAGCAGCGCGATCACGAGAACGGCAACCGGAACCGGGACAGGCGGGTTGGCGCGAATGCGGAAGACCGCGTCTGCAACCACGTCCAGCATGTCACCCGGAGACACCGCGGCCCAGGCACGGTTGCCGGTGATGGTTCGCAGCACCTGGTACATCGCTGCCGTGAAAAAGATGAGGCCGGCGTACATGATGGACACGAACCGTCGGCTCTTGGACAACGAGGACAGCGCCAGGATCGTGCTCGCCGAGAGGAGCGACTGCGTCAACGACACGAGCGTGATCGCCGGCAGCAGGAACAGGTTCTGCCCGATGAACGTCGTGCTGCCGGAAAACGCAATCTGCAGAAGGATGAGGAGGATCGCCGGCACGAACGTCACGCCGAGCAGGACCCCCAGCGCCGGGACGAGGCGTCCGATGATGTACTCGGTCCGCGTCAACGGCTTCGACAGGTAGAGCTGCAACGCGTTGGCGCGGCGGTCGTCGGCAATCGCGCCGCCGAGCGCGATGGTCACGAGAAAGACAAAGAGCCCCTGCTGATCGAGAAAGTCACGAAATGTCTGCGCCGTGGCTGCGAGCATCGACACCTGCTGAAAGCTCGTCGACAGATACAGCTGAACGGCGCGGCCAATGAACGGTACCCACGAAACCAGGAGCAAGATGACGAACGGACGGTACTTCAACGCCGCAAGGAATTGCGTTCGCGCAATGATCCACCAGGCCTGCCCGTGCGGAGCACGCTTGCCCTCGTAGCGCCGATAGCCCTGGTCGTGTATGGGCACTAATCAACTCCCAACTTCCAACTCCCAATTCGCAAGGTGGTTATTCCTCCCCTACGGCTTTGGCGAACACGTCTTCGAGCGTCGGCACGCTCGCGCGCAGGTGCCTCACCTGCACCCGGTGCTCCGCGGCCAGCCGGAACAGCAGCGGCGCGCCGCTCTCGCCCGGCACGAAGACGCGCATCACGTCGTCATCGGTCGCATGACACTCGAGGCCGGCTTCCCGCATCACTCCAATGAACTGCTGCGTGTCGCCTTTGATCCTGAGCTCGAAGACGCGACCGGCCGGTCCCTTCAGGCCGGCAATCGGACCCGCGGTCGCAATCGCGCCCTTGTCCAACACCACCACGTGATCGCAGGTGTACTCGACGTCCGGCAGCAGATGAGACGACAAGATGAGATTGAGACCCTTGTTGTGCGCGATGTCGCGAATCAGCTCCAGCATCTCGTCGCGACCCTTCGGGTCCATGCCGTTGGTGGGTTCGTCGAGAAACAACAAGTCGGGGTCGTGCACGAGCGCCTGCGCCAGCTTGATGCGCTGCTTCATGCCGGTCGAGTACTGATCGATCATCCGATAGCGCGCCTCTCCAAGACCGACGTAGTAGAGCACCTCGTGCGCACGCTGCATGGCGTCGGCGCGCGGAAGCCCGGAGAGCTCGCCGCAGTACGCCACGAACGACACGGCGTTCATCTGGGGAAAGTGCGTATCGCTCTCCGGCATGTAGCCGATACGCGATCGGATCTGAAGAGGCGAGCGCCTGACGTCGAGGCCGAGCACCCGCATCTGCCCGCGATCGGGCGACAACAGCCCGAGGACAGACTTGATCAGCGTGCTCTTGCCGGCACCATTGGGCCCGAGCAGGCCGACAGCGCCGCCAGGAAACGATGCACTGACGTCCCTGAGTGCCCAGTTCTTCGCGTAGTGAACGTTGACGTTTTCGAGCTCGACGACGTTGGGAGTGCTCACGGGGTTCGAGGGTCCTGGCTCACGACGTTCAATACGTTCAGCGAGGCTCAAAAGGTTCCCCGCAGCCCCAGCGTATCGGCCTTTTCTCGCATGAAGCGGATGACATTGCCGGCGTGTTCCTCGAGCGAAATTCCGAGCCCTGCCGCGCCGTTGCGCAGATCGTCACGCGATACTGCGCGCGCGAACGCCTTGTCCTTCATTCGCTTCAGCACCGACCCGGCTTCCAGGTCCAGCACGCTTTTCGAGGGACGCACCAGGGCGGCCGCCGTCACGAAGCCGGCCATTTCGTCGCACGCAAACAGCGTCTTTTCCAGCGGGCTTTCGCGTGGCACCCCGGCGTAGTCGGCGTGCGAGAGAATCGCCCGCGTGACCCACTCGGGGTAGCCGCGGCGGCGCAGCTCATCGCAGCCGCGGAAGGGGTGATCGGCGGGCGTCGGGTATCGCTCGTAGTCGAAGTCATGAAGCAGGGCAACGAGTCCCCAGTCGTCCTCGTTCTCTCCGTACGTGCGGGCGTATCCGCGTACGGCCGCTTCCACGGCGAGAGCGTGCTTGCGGAGGCTGTCGCTCTGCGTCCATTCGGCGAGCAGCGCCCACGCATCATCTCGAGACGGTGTCATGACCTGACGCCCTGCGCCTGGCGATCGAGTTCGAGTGCACGTTCCACGACCGAGGTCGCCTTCATCGTCAAATCGTACTGAAAGAGGTCGTGCGGATCAGCGAAGCGCACTTCAGCAACGTCCGAGCTGGCACATAGCGTACCTCCGGTCGGCCAGCACAGATAATCCACCAGCACGAAGTGATACATGACGCGACCCTCAGCGTCGTGCGTGATCCGATCGAACACCTCGATCACAGGGCCAACGCGCACTTCGAGCCCGGTCTCTTCGAGCATCTCGCGCACGAGGCACGCCTCGAGCGTCTCGCCCACTTCGACCGCGCCGCCGGGCAGGCTCCATTGACCGGCCAGCGGCTCGAACCTCCGCTTGACCAGCAGCACCTTCCCATCCTGCACGATCACGGCACCGACGCCGACGAACGGGCGATCCGGATATCGACGCCTGTCAGCCGCCTGGACGCTCTCGGTCACTCACCTATCACCTTGATGACGACGCGTTTCTTTCGCTGTCCGTCGAACTCGGCATAGAACACCTGTTCCCACGGACCGAGATCCAGCTTGCCTGCGGTAATCGGAAGAATGACCTGATGTCCCATCAACGTCCGTTTGAGATGGGCGTCCGCATTATCTTCGCCGGTCTGATGGTGT
>JAICEG010000337.1 GCA_025924295.1 Vicinamibacteria bacterium | reverse complement strand
GACAACGCGACTGCCAGCCGGATCCACCTGGTGGATGGTACATACGAGTTGTTTCGCGCGTACTTTGGCGCACCCAAGGCAACGACGCGGGAGGGCCGGGAGGTTGGCGCGACGCGCGGCATCCTGCGCTCGCTGTTCGCACTGCTGCGCGAACCCGGCGTTACCCATGTGGCCTGCTCCTTCGATCACGTCATCGAATCGTTCCGCAACGATCTCTTCGACGGCTACAAGACCAGTGCGGGTGTGCCCGAGGATCTCCTCGCCCAGTTCTCACTGGCCGAGGACGCGACCCACGCTCTCGGGATCGTCGTCTGGCCGATGGTGGAATTCGAGGCCGACGATGCGATAGCGGCGGCGGCTCATCGCTGGCGCGACGCTCCCGAGGTCGAGCAGATCGTGTTGTGCACGCCCGACAAGGACATGGCCCAATGCGTCCAGGGCGCGCGCGTCGTCTGTCTCGATCGGCTTCGCCGTCGCACCCTCGATGAAGCCGGTGTGATCGAGAAGTTCGGCGTACCGCCGGCTTCGATCCCTGATTGGCTGGCGCTCGTCGGCGACTCGGCCGACGGCTACCCGGGCGTGCCACGATGGGGTGCCAAGTCAGCGGCTGCGATCCTTGCCGCGTACGGGAGCCTCGAGGCGATCCCCGATCGCGAATCCGAGTGGCGCGTGCCCGTTCGCGGCGCCGCCGCACTCGCCGCAACTCTGCGCGAGCATCGCGACGCTGCATATCTCTATCGCCGGCTCGCTACGCTGCGTGTCGATGTGCCGCTGACGGAACGACTCGAGGATCTCCGCTGGCGCGGCGCTCGACGCGATCAGTTGACCACGCTGTGCCACGACACCGAGGACGAAGGCTTCCTCGAGCGTGTGAGTCTCTGGCGGGACGTCATGGCTGGTCCTTAGTTCTTCGTTCTTCGTTCTTCGTTCGAGAGCTCAGTGAAGGACCTCTTCGCCCGTCGTCTCGTCGAAGTACTCGACGTGAGGGATCTCCAGGGAACGCACCGCCTGGATGGCGGCTGCCAGTGCCGCATCGGCCGGGCTCGCACGCCCGCGGCGCGGTAGCTTTCGCCTGGCGTCTCTCAGCGCTCGAAGGACCTGCGCCCGGTCGAATCGCTGCCCTGCACAATGCTCACAGAAACCCATCGTTCTACCTGCCTCATCTGAGGAATGTGCCTGGCTAATATTAGCGTTTCCCGGCCGCGGGGCGCGGCAGGCGGGGGCATGTCACACTTTCTCCCCCGCAGTGTCTTTCCAGTAACGAGTGGGGGCGACGCCCTTGATAGCCGAGCGAATCGACATGGAATCCCTCAGCCGGTTGGTCGAAGCCGCTCAGGCGGGCAACGTCGAAACGTATGGCGTTCTCGTCGAGTCGACGCAGAAGATGGCGTTTGCCGTCGCCGTCGGAGTGCTACGGGACCCGATGGTCGCGCAGGACGCCGTCCAGCAGGCCTACCTGAGAGCGTTCCGCCGGCTGTCCGATCTGCAGGATCCAGCGGCGTTTCCCGGATGGTTTCGCCGGATCGTGATCACCGTCGCGCTCAACATGCGGCGTGCGAAGCGGGTCACGCTGCTGCGCCTCGACGACATCCCGGACGTGCCGGTGCTCGACGAAGCGGAGACGCGTTGGTCGGATCTGCAGCGGCATCGACTGGCGGCGGCGCTACTGATGCTCACACCGGACGAGCGTCAGCTGTGCGACCGGCGCTATCACGGGCAGTGGAGCGTGGCTCGTCTTGCCCGCCACGCCGGCGTCGACGAGGCCACCATGCGCAAGCGGCTGCAGCGCGTCAGGGACAAGTTGCGCAAGGAGATTGAGATGGCAGAACAGCGTGACATTCGGATGGAAGACCTCAGGACCGATCTCCCCGCAAAGGTCGTCGAGTTGCTCGCGCGCCCGCAGCTGACCGACCTCCCGGAGAATCCGGTGGGCCGGATCGTCGAAGGGCTGCGTCAGGCGTTTCCGGAGTTCGTGGCGCAAGACCTTCCCGAGATCGTTGATCTTGCGGCCGCGCGCGCGTCCATCGCCAGCGACGCGATGTACGTCGAGGCGGCGGAGCTCCATCGCATCGACGAGGGACGAATCCTGCGCTACGACCTCACGTTGCCGCTGCTCCTGACGGTTCGCTATGCCGGTCAGCCTCTGAAGCTGTGGGCATCGGGGAAGGCGTATCGCCAGTGCCAGGTCGACGCGATGCACCTCGAGGCGTTCCACCAGGCCGAGGTACTGTGGCTCGACGATCGCGATCGCCTCAAC
The DNA here is from genome assembly GCA_025924295.1 of Vicinamibacteria bacterium. GTDB lineage: Bacteria > Acidobacteriota > Vicinamibacteria > Vicinamibacterales > UBA2999 > Gp6-AA40. The sequence goes on along the minus strand of JAICEG010000337.1, from coordinate 3,622 downwards.
CAATGGCTGATGACCGCGCGGGTCCTCCAGTCGGTCGATCGCATTCTCCCCGGGCGCACGGTGAAGATCGTGCCGACGGAATACGTGATGTGCACGCAGTCGTGGGAGCTCGAGGTCGAGACCGACGGTCACTGGTCCGAGGTCCTCGCATGGGGCGTGTTCACCGATCGCATCGTCAGCCATCTCGGCGGCGATCCGAAACGCCACACGGCCATCGGTGTCGGCTACGGGCTCGAGCGGCTCGCCATGCTGCGATACGGAATCGACGACATCAGGAAGCTCGATGTCGCAGACGTTGCATAACGCAGTTCACAGTTGAACGTTCAGCGTTCACGGTTCGTGTTCTCTGTTCCAGTTCAGGGTTCGGAGTTCGGAGTTCGGAGTTCGGAGTTCGAGGTTCTACGGAACCATGAACCCTTGAACGTGTGAACCGTGAACCGGAACCGTGAACACGAACCCTGAACCCTGAACTTTGAACCGTGAACCGTCAGCTGATACAACCATTGCATGGATCAGCCGACGCCTCAGTTCGCGATCTCTCCACCGGTCGAGCCGATGCTTGCCAGGCTTGCCGACGCGCTTCCAGAGGGGGGCGGGTTCCTGTACGAGCCGAAGTGGGATGGATTTCGAGCGATCGTCTTCCGCCGCGGGTCCGACCTCTTCATTCAAAGCCGCGATCTGCGGCCACTCGATCGTTACTTCCCGGAGCTGCGTGAGGCGCTGCTCGCCAACCTCCCGCCTGACTGCGTACTGGACGGTGAGATCGTCATCCCCAGTCCACACGGTCTCGACTTCGATGCACTCCAGCTCAGGCTCCATCCCGCCGCGTCTCGTGTCGCGAAGCTGGCGAAAGAGATTCCTGCATCGTTTGTCGCATTCGACCTGCTGTCGTTCGAAGGACGCGATGTGCGGACGCTCTCGCAGGCCGACCGGCGTGTGCTGCTCGAGAGAGCACTTACGGGTGCGGCATCACCTGTCCACGTGACGCCGATGACACGAGATCGGGACGAGGCCGCCGACTGGCTCGCACGTTTCGAAGGGGCCGGACTGGATGGAGTCATCGCCAAGCCCGAGGATGGGACGTACGAACCCGGCAAGCGGGCGATGATCAAGGTGAAACACGCGCGCACGGCGGACTGCGTGGTTGCCGGCTTTCGCTGGCACAAGAACGGGCGCGGCTCGCTCATCGGATCACTGCTCCTCGGGCTGTACGACGATCGCGGCAACCTGCATCACGTCGGTGTCACGTCGGCGTTCAGCATGGCGACGCGGCGCGAGCTCGCGCACGAACTGGAGCCGCTGCGCGATCGCGCGCTCGAGAACCACCCGTGGCGCGAATGGGCGTCCGCGATGGGAGACGGCACGACCAGACTTCCCGGCGGGCAAAGTCGATGGAGCGCAGGGAAGGACCTGTCGTGGGAAGCGCTGCGCGTCGAGCGCGTGTGCGAGGTCAAATACGATCACATGCAGGGCGATCGTTTTCGTCACGCCGCAATCTTTCTCCGGTGGCGGCTCGATAAGCCGCCGCGGGACTGCCGGTACGATCAGCTGGAGGTCACGACGCCGTTCGAGCTCGACAAAGTCTTCGGCGCGGGGCGGTCAACCCCTGCATGAGCCTGGCTGAGCCGTTTGCAAATCGTTCAACCGAACGCTCGATCCGACCTCGCCAGCGCGCCAAGTTGAGATGGTGCAAGTCTTGCGACCCGCCCCCCCATGACCAATCACCTTACCGGGATGAGAGTGGCCGCGCTTGTCGAGCACGGCTTCGAACAGTCTGAATTGCTCGAGCCGCGCAAGGCGCTGGAAGAAGCAGGGGCGCATGTTGACGTGGTCTCACCTGTCGAAGGCGGCGTCAAGTCATGGCACCGCGGGACATGGGGAGAGGAAGTCACCGTCGACCAACCGCTCGCCCAGGCGCATGCCGAAGACTACGACGCGCTGCTGCTGCCCGGCGGCCTGTTCAATCCCGATCGCCTGCGCATGAACGAGAAGGCCGTGCAGTTCGTCAAGGCATTCACGATTTCGAACCGCCCCGTGGCAGCAATCTGCCACGGACCATGGACGCTCATCGAGGCCGACGCGTTGCGCGATCGGCGCGTGACCTCCTGGCCATCGCTCAAGACCGATCTCAGGAATGCCGGCGCTATCTGGGTGGATGGTGAAGTGATCGAAGATCGAGGCATCGTCACGTCGCGCAATCCCGGGGATATCCCGGCGTTCAATCAGAAGATGATCGAAGTCTTTGCCGATGCGATGAAGATGAAGGGCGCGCGCCAGACGACCGCCTGAACGCTCGCCCGCGACAGCGAGCTGCTCAACCGAGCCTGCCAACGAACCCGCTGAACACGGGCACCGGGCGGCCGGCAGCAGCGGCCGCAACATCGGCAGCGATCGAAGGGTCGATCTCTCCGAACGTCCGCAGCATGTCTCCTTCCATCGCAGCGACCGGGACACCGTTCCGGTACACGATGCGATTGCCGGCGGCCGTGCGAAGACGTTCGGCCCCGGTAATGATCCCCGTCAGGTTGAGCGGATCGGCCGCGCTGATCGTCGTCAACGCCCCATCCGGACCCGATCGACGCAGCTCGCGCAGGCGATCGACGGCATCGGGCAGCGCGAACTGCTCTCCTGACATGCCGGAGACGAACCGGCCGCCCCGAATCTCGCCGCGCGCTTCGAGCGTTCGATAGACCCTGGCCAGATCGCGCCATGGCACGCCGGCAGTGTCGCGCGTCAGCACACGACGGAACACAACCCCGTAGCGCGCGAGCAGCGTCCACGCCAGCGCACGCACGGCATCCTCTCGTGCAACGTTCGACGTCCGCCGCAAAACGGACCATCGGCCGGATGTGTCGGTGCCACCTCGACTCGAGGTCTGACCGATGATCGCGCGAACACCGGCAAAGCCGTCGGATGCGACCAGGCCCAACGCCACGAGTTCAGCGAGCGCCTCGCGGCATCGGCCGTGGGTCAGATCGCACGCGCTCCTCAACTCGTGCGCGAACGACGCGCCGTAGCCCTCGAGACGTTCGAGAACCCGGCGCGCATCCTCGGAGGGTGTCGTGTCCGGCGTGCTTGTCCCGCTGACGCCCGGCACGAGCGAAGGTGAGAGCTGAACCCACGCCTCCGCGTGCTCTCGTGCAAACAGCGCGATCGGAGTTGCGCCGACAACCTGCGTCGGGCCGCTCGACAGGCGCGCCCAGCCAATCTCGCCGCTGAGACAGAGCATATCGAGCATGGACGACTCGTAGCGCTCGACCCGTGCAGACAGGACGTCACGCTCCCACGCCCGGGCCGGAAGCTCCAGGCCATCGAGCTGCGCCAGAATTGCGCGCACCCCCTCGACACCCGATAACCGGCTGGACGACTCGACGTGCTGCCACGCAAAGAGAAACCGCATGAACTCCGCCGGGCTGACCGGCGCGATCTCGGCGCGCAATCGATTCAGCGTGTAGCGGTGGATTCGCGCGAGCAGACGACGGTCGCACCATTCAAGCAGCCTGGAACCTGGCGTGAACGTCCCGCGCAGGATCGCGCCTTCGGATTCGAGAATCAGAAGCGCCCCGTCGACGTCCGCCTGAACGAGCCCACAACTCTCGGCGAGTGCCTGCGCGGTCGTCGG
>JAICEG010000336.1 GCA_025924295.1 Vicinamibacteria bacterium | reverse complement strand
CGGAACACTTCCCATCCAGATTGAAGCCCCGCCCCCACTCGGTCTGATGTTCGGCGAAATAAAACGTGCTGAACTCGGCAAGCACGTTGCCGGATGGCCCGAGATGGTTGTAGACGACGTCGAGAATCACCGCGAGCCCCAGCGCGTGTGCCGCGTCGATGAACCCGCGCACGTCATCCGGCGTGCCGTAGTGGTGATACGGGGCGAACAGAAACACGCCGTCATAGCCCCAGCCGAAGCGGCCATCGAATTCGGCGATCGGCATGACCTCGAGCGTCGTCACCCCGAGCGATGCGAGGTGCGGCAACCGTTCGCGCGCCGATGCCCAGGTGCCGCCGACCGTGAAGGTGCCGATGTGGAGTTCATAGAGGATCTGTCGATGCCGCGGCGGCGCACCGCCCCAGTCACGCGAGTGCCACTGGTAGGCGCCAGGATCGACGACCATCGACGGTCCAAACGGGCCCTCCGGTTGAAAGCGGGATACGGGATCCGGGCGTAGTTCCTGCGCAAGCCGGAACCGGTAGCGCTGACCGTGGCCCACATCCGGCACCGTCGCAACGAAGTAGCCGTCCCTGGATGACTCCATCGCGACATCGCTTCGTCCGTCGATGACAAGTGCGACCTCACGATGGATCGGCGCCCACACACTGAACACCGTTCCGGCTGGACTGACGATCGCCCCAGGGCGAGGCGGCTGCGAACGACCCGGATCACGCTGCGGCACCTGGACTCCCCTTTGACATTCGAAGCGCCACGAACGAGCGCAACACCTCGGCGACGCTCCACGCCTGCGCGATGCATCCGCGCGCGGCATACGGTTCGGTCGCGTCGAACACTTCGCTGATCGATCCGATGCAGGCGTCACTGAGGTGCGCGTTGAACGACGTGAGCAGCGTGTGCGCGTCGGCGTGCCGTTCCGGGTACACCCGCAACCACGCATCGATGAAAGGACCGATCAGCCACGCCCACACCGTGCCCTGGTGATAGGCCGCATCGCGCGCGCGCAGGTCGCCGAAGTACTGTGCCTTGAAGTCGGCGTGACCCGGCGGCAGTGTCCGCAGGCCGTACGGCGTGAGCAGGCGTTCGGCGACGACGTCGACGACGCGCCGCCAGCGCTGTTCCTCGAGCACCGGGTAGCGAAGAGAGATCGCGAAGATCTGATTCGGTCGCAAGGACGAGTCGTCGCCCGACTCCCCGTCCACGATGTCGTAGAGATACTGGCCGTCGGCGAACCAGAACCGGCGATTGAATGATTCCCGCGCGCGCGCGGCAACGCCGTCCAGATCCGTGGCGTCGTGATCGAGCGATCGCCGCCAGTCGGCAAGCAGTCGGACGGCGTTGTACCAGAGCGCGTTGATCTCGACCGTCTTGCCGCGCCGCGGCGTCACGACCCAATCGCCGACCTTGGCATCCATCCACGTGAGGGCGAGATTGGCGGCGCCCTGCGTCAGCAGCCCATCATCCTCGACCCGAATGCCGAATCGTGTGCCCGCCAGGTGCAACCGGACGATGTCATTCAGCGACGGAAGCAGATCGCGAAGCGTGTCGACGTCTTTCGACGCGGCGAGATAGCGATCGAGGGCGTGGAAGAACCACAGCGTCGCGTCTGCAGTGTTGTACAGCCCTTCCTGATCGCCTTCCGGGAACAAGTTCGGGATGAGCCCCTCACGCAGGTGACGGGCAAACGTGAGGAGGATCCCGCGTGCTTCGGGAAGTCGTCCTGTACACAACGTCAGCCCCTCGAGGCTGATCATCGTGTCGCGTCCCCAGTCAGTAAACCAGTGATACCCCGCAACCACGCTGCGCGCCTCGTCGCCGGCGGCGCGAGCGCGGGTCGATTCTGCGGCGCGCGTGGCAGGTTCGATCACGAACTGGTCTGCGGCCAACACCAGTTCCGCGCACAACGGGTCAAGGCCGGCAGTCCCCGTCGCGGCAAGAAGGCGCGATCGACGATGGACTTCGGCGTTCAGTGCGTCGTCGGTGGCGATGGCGTCGAGGGTGGCCGTGGTTTCGGTCGAGGCGATGAACGTCGCCCGCTCTCCTTCCGAGAGATCGAGCTTGAAGTAGCCGGGACTCCACGAATCGCCAACCGAGGCATAGCCACGCTGCTGTTCGAGCACATACGGAACGTCTTTGGTGGCTTCGGGGTGGAGCGCGAAGGACGACTCGTGGTCGCGCAGCGCCATGACGGTGGGCGGAACCGCCGGGTCGACAGTCGCCTCGAGATAGCCGCCGCGTGCGACCAGGACCGGAGAGGACGGCAGCACGTAGTCGACCGCGGCCTCGTGAGGCCTGGCGTGGAGGTGAGGCCGAATTCCCAGACGAATCGGCGTCGAGGCCCGCAGCACACGGTAGGTGACGAGCACCGTGTTCTGCAGACGCGGCATCGTCAGGCGTTTTTCGATCGTCACACCGTCGATCTCGTAACGCCAGACGGGCAACCCGCCAATCAGCTGGAAATGAGTGACCACGTTGCGCGGTGATGTGCCAACGCGGCTGAGCCATCCAATGGTTCCGCCGGTCAGGCGTACACGCTCGTCCAGTCGCGACACGAGCACCATGCGCCCGAGCGGCGCGGGGAGCGCGGCAACGAGAAGCGCGTGGTAGCGACGAGTCAGAAACCCTCCAACGGTTCCCGAGGCATAGCCGCCGAGTCCGTTGGTGACGAGCCATTCGAGCGCCGCGAGCCGATCCCAGTCGGTGATTGAACTGCCGACGTCGCGAACGATGTCGGTGGACGCGAGAGAAGTGGGTTCGACGGTGATCATCACTGTTCAGGTTTGGTGTGAGTCCTGAGCGTCCGCCTCGCAAGGTTGATGCCCGAGTCGACCGCGCTGTGGCGGGCATATTGCTACCCGGTCACCCCTTGCGTGGCACGTGGTCGGACATCATCGATACGCTCCAGGCGGCGTCGCAGCATCCCCGCCTCCGTCGCCGGCAGCGCTCAGTCTGCGCGATCGGCGGGATTGGTGTACGTCACCGATCGAGCACCTGGCATTCGGCGCGTCCGTCGCGGCCGCGGATTTCACTACGTCAATCAACGTGGACGCCGCGTGACGGATCGCGCCGACCTCGACCGCATCGCGAAGCTCGCGGTGCCGCCGGCCTGGAAGGACGTCTGGATCTGCCCGAACCCGCGAGGGCATCTGCAGGCGTGCGGCCGCGATGCCCGCGGCCGCAAGCAGTACCGCTATCACGCGACCTGGCGGCAGATCCGGGACGAAGTGAAGTACGACCAGATGCTCTCGTTCGCGATCGCACTGCCGGCGCTGCGCCGACGGATTGCGAAGGATCTTTCCGGGCCCGGTCTGCCGCGGCGCAAGGTCATCGCCGCCGTCGTACTGCTGCTCGAGAAGACGCTGATTCGCGTGGGCAACGATGAGTACGCGCGCGACAACAACTCGTATGGCCTTACGACGATGCGCAACCGGCACGTGCGTGTCTCCAGGTCCCGGCTTCGATTTCGGTTTACCGGAAAGGCCGGCAAGACACACGACATCGCCTTCAACGATCTCCGCCTCGCAAAGATCGTCAGGCGGTGCCAGGACCTCCCCGGCCACGAGTTGTTCGGCTACATCGACAAGGACGGGAACGTGCAGGACGTCGGCTCGGGGGACGTCAACGACTACCTGCGTGAAGTGACCGGGCAGGAATTCACAGCGAAGACGTTCCGGACGTGGGCGGCAACGGTGCTCGCGGCGTGCGCTCTTCAGGACGCGCCCGAGCGCAGCTCGATGACCGCGGCAAAACGACATATTGTCGAGGCCGTCGAGGCCGTGGCAGGTTTGCTCGGCAATACCGCCACGATTTGTAAGAAGAGCTATATCCACCCGGCGATCCTGGATGCTTACGTCGATGGATCGCTGCCTCGAACCAGGCGGAAGCGCAACCTGAAACCGGTTGCGGCCCCACTCGCCGACTTTCATCGCATGGAATCAGCAGTTCTTGCATGGCTGCAGCGCCTGCAACGCAGCGCTCAGAGACGCTCCGCGTAGCCCAGCATCTGACCCCTACTGGCGTCCAACTTGCTTCGTACGAAAGGCTGAGTTCATTGCGCTGCTCGTGTTTGCCTACGTCTCACTCGTTCCATGAATGACATCACGACCGCTCCGTCGGCAACGTATCGTCTGCAGCTGCACGCCGGCTTCACCTTCGACGATGCCGCGAGGCTGTGTGACTACCTGTCCGAGCTGGGCGTCACCCATCAGTACTGCTCACCGTACCTCCAGGCGGCACGTGGCAGCACTCACGGCTACGACGTCATCGATCACACGCGACCCAACGTGGAGCTCGGTGGCGAGGAGGGCTGGCGGCGATTCGTCGCAGCGTTGAGGGCCGCGCAGCTGGGACAGGTGCTGGACATCGTTCCCAATCACATGGCGATCTCCAGCCCGGAGAACTGGTGGTGGGCCGACGTCCTGGAGAACGGGCCCTCGAGCCACTTCGCGTCGTACTTCGACGTGGAGTGGGAGCCGCCCGAGGCGCGCCTGCGCAACACCGTGCTCATTCCGATCCTGCGAGACCACTACGGCCGCGTGCTGGAAGCCGGAGAGCTGGCGATCGTCCGCCAGGGAGCCGAGTTCAAGATTCGCTACGGCGACAATACGTATCCGGTGAGCACCAGCTCGCTCGGGCCGATCCTCGGGCGCGCCGCTCGCCAGTCCGGTTCGGACCTCCTCGCCTTTCTCGCCGATGCCTTCAGCGGACTCCCGCGTCCCACCGCAACCGATCGCGCGAGCGTGCGCCGGCGACATCGCGACAAGGCCGTGCTGCGTGAGCAGCTGCGACGACTGCTCGAGGAGGACCCGTTCGCCGCGACGGCGGTCGATCAGGTCGTCTCGGAGATGAACAGCGACCCGGACACGCTGCACGCCCTGCTCGAAACGCAGAACTACCGTCTCGCCTGGTGGCGCAGTGCGGATCGCGATCTGGGATACCGGCGGTTCTTCGATGTCGACACGCTCATCGGCTTGCGAATGGAGGACGAACAGGTCTTTCAGGACACACATCGGCGAGTGCTCGAGTGGGTGCGCGAGGGTGTGCTCGATGGGTTGCGCATCGACCACCCTGACGGGCTGCGCGATCCGCTCGAGTACTTCGACCGTCTGCGCGCGGCAGCGCCGGCGACATGGGTGGTCGCCGAGAAGATCCTGGAACCAGGCGAGCAGCTTCCCCGCGAGTGGCCGATCGCGGGAACGAGCGGTTACGACTTCCTGAATCGGGTGATGGGTCTCTTCGTCGATCCCGAGGGAGAAGTCCCACTCTCCGAGTTCTACCAGGCGTTCACGGGACAGACGGCCGACTACCCCCATATCGTCCGCGACAAGAAAGTGCAGGTGCTGCGCGAGGTTCTCGGCAGCGACGTGAACCGCCTGACCAACCTGCTTCTGCAGATCTGCGAACAGCACCGCCGACATCGCGACTACACGCGCCACCAGCTGACCGACGCGCTCCGCGAGCTCATCGCCTGGTTCCCTGTGTATCGGACCTACATCCAGCCGTACTCGGGAAAGATTTCGGAGAGCGACCGGCGCAACATCGAGACGGCGGTATGTGCCGCGACGAAGGAGCGCCCCGACATCGAAGAGACGCTGCTGGAGTTCCTGCGCGACCTGTTGACGCTGGCCGTGACCGGCGATCTCGAGAAAGAGTTCGTGGCCAGGTTTCAGCAACTGACTGGCCCGGCGATGGCCAAGGGCGTCGAGGACACCGCCTTCTATACCTACAATCGCTTCATCGCGCTGAACGACGTGGGCGGCGATCCATCGCGGTTCGGAACGAGCGTCGCGGCGTTTCACGACGCCGCGGAGATCACTCAACGCGAGTGGCCGCTCACGATGCTGGCCACCGATACGCACGATACCAAGCGCGGCGAGGATG